>NZ_VYQA01000019.1:0-100264 GCF_008710165.1 Sphingobium limneticum
CCCATTCCGAGCCGTACTCGGCCCGCTGCTCCACCACCATACGAACCGCCCGCTCGCGGACTTCAGGTGAAAATTTGTTGGTTGTCTTGCTCATAACGGATGCTCCTTCTCACAAGTTGGAGCCTCCTGGAAACCCGGGGCGCTTCAGCGCGCAGTGTTGCTGAGGAGGTGTTGGGCGGCCACCAACCTGATGTGTGGGTCTCCGATCGCTACGCTGGACAGCAGGAACTGGGCAAGGAGCATCAGGTCTGCCTCGCGCATGTCCTGCGCGATGTTCAGTATGCCATCGACTGCGGGGATACCGCCTTCGCCCCCAAAGTCCGCGACCACCTGCGCTGGGCGATCCGCATCGGCAAGCGACGAAGCAGCCTGAAGGACACAACGCTGGCCACCTACGCTGCGAAGGCCGACAATCTGCTGACCCGCCTGGTACAGATGCCTGTCGCGCACCCTGCGGGACGTGTTCTGCTCAAACAAATCAAGGCTTGGCGAAGCAAGTTCTTCATCTTTCTCACCAACCGCAACGTCCCTGCGACCAACAACATATCAGAGCGCGAGATCCGCCCCTCGGTCGTGTTCCGCAAGGTCACCAACGGCTTCCGCTCCGACTGGGGCGCCCAGATCCACGCTGGATATCGATCCGTCACCGGAACCGCTCGTCTCAGCGGAAAATCGGCACTCGTAGCCATCCGCGAACTCGTCGACGGCAGATTCGTGGTCGCCTGATCAGCCCACCAATTGCCGACCCCGTGAGCAATTACCATCGTTCATCCACACAGCACCTGGGGATCGAGTTTGCTGCGCCATCTGCAGGCAAAAGCATATTGCACTGACGAAAACACTGTACGCTCGGTCTGGTAAATCAAGGTCATGTCCTGTCTATCACGGGCGAAAGACAGCATCTCCGTATCTCGTCCTCATATGGCGAGCTACCGAATTCAAATAGCGATACTGCCGCGACGCCGTCGGGCTGTGATAGGCGCCAATCGCCTTCCAGTAATTACCGGTCGAGCGCAGGGCAGACAGGAATATCCACCTTGCAGCCTCCGCATTGAAGCAGGGATCAAAACGCAGCCAATGTCGAACCTGAACAGGTGAGCGCCCAACAAGCGCAGCGATGCGAGGTGTCCACCAACTGTTGATCTGCAGGGGACCGAGATCGTGAGAGCCGTTGCTGTTACGAACCTCAGCGCCGACCCAGCCCGCTTCCTGATCGCGCAGTCCCCAAAGCGTTTTTTCCAGCTAGGGCTGACCAAGCGAGGCTTGAAGAATGCAGGCGGCGATCCGCAATTCCTCCTCATCTGAGGACTTCGAAAATGCGGGGGTGGTGTACAATGCCATACTGATGACAGCAGTGTATAACAGCCTGGGGATGCCGTGTGACTTCATCCGACCCTCCGGATAGCGGTTCCAGGCGTAGTGATCGGATTGGTCGGATCACTGTAAAGCCCAAACACCGGAACTGGGCCATCTTTCTGAAATGCAGAGAGCGCTCTCTCCGAATTGATCTCGGCGGCGGCATTACGACTGACAGAAGTCCGACTGTGCGGCTTGGTCCATCCAATGCGGCTCAGGAAGACCCTACACCCTCTGGCTTGGCGCGACGTACTGAATTCAAATTGATACTCAGGCTGGACGGCACCTGCGAAGCGCTTTCCCTGGATCAGTTGAACGGTAAACTTGCAGCGAAGCATGGGCAGTGACCTTATCGTTCGGGGCCATGGGATGGTTCGGGTCGAGGCGCAGGAGATTGGTTTTCCCGGTCGATGCCGGTTTTCGGCGCACTCCCTTCGGCGTGCGCATGGTCGAGAATGCCTGCGAGAAACTTATCGAGCACCTGCGCGATGCTCCGGGCACCGTCCGCAAGATGCTCAGCCGCGCCACGGGGTGAGCGGTCCCGATAGTGGAGTTGTCGCTCGATCGCCCGATCGCGCCGCTCCGTTCGGTCTCGCTCTTGCTCGGCCCTCAGACTTGCCACATGGCCTTCCCGGCGTTTCGAAAAGGCATCTACGCGATCAGTCTTCAACCGGCCCAACCCTTCCGAAGAAGACGTCTTTTCTCCTGACTGGCGATCGAGTTTGGCAATCAGTTCCTTGACGTTGTTGGTCCAGAGCCTGGCACCGAATGCCGCGCGGGTAATGGCGGTGTAGAAGTTCTGGGCGTTGACCAACGGCGATTCTGCGGGCGCCAGCACGAAAACGCGCGGATAGGTTTTGGACTGTGCGGAATAGACCGTCTCTGCGTAACCATGATCCCAGGTCCGGTGTTCCGACAGATTAACCTGCTGCACGCGCCCATCTCGATCCCAGCGGATCGTCGCTAGCGCGCCATCAAGTTTTTCTGCGGTGCCGCGCTCCGCATTGCGTAGCCCGAGTTCGCGACTGACGAGCCGCCACTGGATACGGTCACCCTCCGCAATATCCCGCTCTTCAGGATTGAACACATTGATGTGGCGGGCCTTCGTCGTCTGCGGATCCCAGCGTATGACGCGCCCCTGATCGTCGACGAGACGCACAACCTGGCGCCCATTGGCCTCCCGGCCTAGTCCAGCGACCCGATAGTCGGCGTGCCGTGCGATACCGAGGTCTGCAATGTCCCGCTCGAAACGCACCACCTGTCCTGCACCGTAGAAGCGGGCCATATGCTTCTGGATATCGGTTGAGCCCGCCGGGGCCAGGATGGAAAACCGGCTGCCCTCGGCGGCCAGCCCATTCTCGTTTTTCAGCGCTTCGCGAATCTTGCTGTTAACGATCAGCCGGGTCGCATTGTCGAGGACCAGGATGTTGGTTCCGGCCCGCGATGCCGGTTTAAGCCGTATCCAGGCGTTGACGACCTGTTCCGCCATCTTTTCATTGTCGTCGACGGTGCTGACGCTATCGAGCTTTGCCAATGCCTCGGCAAAGTTCCCCGTCCGCGCGGCTGTGACGGCAGCCTTGATTGATTTCGTTTCCTGCCGCACGGCGTGCGTCAACTCGACCGTTGGCAAGCCCAGTCTTCGCATCAACCAGAAGGGTTTGCCCTGCTCGATCGCCCCGGTCTGTTTCTCGTCTCCGAGAAAAAGCAGCCGTGCCCCGGTCGTCCTGCTGATCTCCAGCATCCGCTGGGCCTGGCGGTTGCCGAGCTGCCCTGCTTCATCGAGAACCAGCACATGGCGGTCCGTGATCCCCTGCCCGCCGCGCGCGATGAAGCTGGCGACAGTATGGGACGTGATGTTCGCCTTGCTTCCCAGTTCCGCTGCGGCCGATGATGTGGGTGCCAATGCAATCAATGCCGTTCCCGGTTCGGCTGCCTCGGCCAGAACTCTCACCAGCGTCGATTTTCCAGAACCGGCGACACCGTGAATCGCCGTGACCCGATCCCGCGTCAGCGCCGTCTCGACAAGTGCGCGCTGCTGCTGCGTGTTGAGCGACGTCCCGTCGAGCACGGCCAGCAAGCGATCGCTCGAGGCGATGGGACGCGCGTCATCAAGGCCGAGCGCAATATGCTGGGTCAATGCCAGCTCCAGACGCCAGGACTTCCGGCTGGTGCGGCCACGGGTCAACATCTTGTCACCGGTCTGCGCATGGGTCGGCAGCAATTTGCGCAGGACCTCATGTGCTGCGATCCGGGGACGAATATCATCAAGCCGGACTTCACCGACATGGGCAGCAAGACCCCTGCGCAATATGTCGCCTAAATTGTTGACCGCCTCGGATGTCTCCAGTTGCCGCAAGCCGAAAAGAGCCGCACGCGACGCATCGCGTTCCGTGGGCGCCGGATGCTCCCCTTCTCGACCCCGCGCCAGCGCAGCAATCTCCTGCAGCATTTCGAGACGCTTGCCTGTCCGCTGATGCCATTGCGCGCTGAGTTCTTCCTGGCCGATCTTCACCTTCGCCTTGCGCGTAGCATAGAAGGAAGCACGCTGGGCTTTCTGTCCCACCAGACCATGCTCGCGCGCATGATCCTCGATCGCCTCGGCGCGCTGCGAAAATTGGTCGATCAGGTCCTTCGGCACGCCTCGTATCTCGAACAATCCGGAACGCGGATCAGCATCGATTTCATAGCCCGCTTCGCGCAAGCCGAAAGCCAGCGCATTGCGATATATCTGACCGGCCACACGCTGTTCGCCATACATGACCCGGCTTTCGAGGCTTGCCATGGGATCGCCATTCTCGCGGTTCGTCATGTTGAGCACGACGAGATGCGTATGCAGATGCGGATCAAGTTCCCGGCTGCCATGCTCGGTAAAGCGAGCAACCAGGATCCGACCCGTTGTTTCATGAACGATCTTCCCTTTATCACGGCGGCGCAACTGCGCCTGCTCCTCCAGATAGGAAATGGCTGCGGTCACCGCGCCCTCATGGGCGGCAAGCACGCGTTCGTCACCGGCAACCAGCCCCATGACCGACACGGGCTTGGGCGCGTTGACCGCAAAATCCCAGCCTGGGTGATGCTGAATTTCGCCATCCGCACGATGCCGCCCGAGTTGTTGATCCCCGACTTTTCCAGCAAGAAGGTCGCGCAACAGCTTCGGATCAACAGCCCCGAAGAGGCCGAGATCGGCTGCAAGCTTCCCACCCCATTCAGACGGTTCATTACCGCCCTTGGTGTAATAATCCCCGACCGTATAGTAGCGGGCAATATTGGCTGGTTTGCCATGGAGGCGTTGTGGCTGGATCATGCTGGCCTCGCGCGCTCACGCGGCCCGTCGTCGCGGCCATGCTGGACAAGATCAGACCGGATTTCTCCCTGCTTGCCGGCAAGGATGGTCCAAAGGGTGCGGGCGGGCGCGGGAAGCTCGGCATTCTCGTCAATGAGCAATATATCTTCCACACGCTGCGGATCGAGGTTTGTTGCTGGAGGCGTAAACAGATCCGACTGCGGTGGCGGCGTCGGGGCGGATCCTGAAGATACCGAAGGCTTCGCTGGCTTGATCTCGCCATGTGTCGCTGGCGGAGATGACTGCGTGGCTTCCCGCTCCATCGCTTCGCGAACACGCGCTTCGGCATGGGCAATGCGAACGAGCATCCCGGCCTTGTCGATCTGAATGGGGGGCGTCGTGCGTTCGAGGAAAGCTGGTCCCAAGGAGGGTACGTCGTTGAAGCGGCTATCGAACCGCACCACAGGCAAATTGCGGCCGAAGCGCAGGAAGCCCATCAGGTTGGGCAGGTTGGTGACTTCGGTCGACATGACCAGTGGCCGCGTCACCTGCATCCGCGACAGATTGACCCCATCGCGCATGTCGTTGACCCCATAGGACATGCCCTCATTGGCCTCGACCTGTTCGACCTGACCGAGGTTGATCGAGACATGCTCGGCCGTATCCGTGTCGTTCGCGCGTAGCGCCACCCAGGTTGAGCAATAGCCAGTGATCGCAGCCGCATCGTCCTTGCCGTAAGTGGCCTTGAGCTGGGGATAGGACTGGAACCCCAATATGCCGCACCCGCCATATTTGCGGGCACGGGCAAGGAAATCCGAGAGCGACGGCAGCTTATGCAGCGTCGGCAGTTCGTCGATCACGCAATAAAGCCGTCGGTCGCGATCGGGCGTCAGGCTCATGATGGCGCTAATTGCGATGTCGAGCCAGACGGTGATGAGCGGGCGTAGCGAGGGAAGCTGGTCGGCCTTCACGGTGATGAAGAGCCAGCTCCCGTCTGCGCCTTTCTCAACCCAGTCGCGGATCGAGAAGCCGTCCTCGGTATCATCGAGATAACCAAAACTGCGCATGACCGATGCAAGTTCGGCCTGGATGCCGGCGGATGTCCTTTCGCCTTCGGTGCTGATGAAGGCGGCGGCATCAGTGCCAGTCACGAAGGCGGCAAGGTCTTTCAGTTTAGAACGCAGCAGACGGTCGAGGAGGACCGAGACATAGGTATGTTTCTGGCGCGCCAGCTTGCGCATGACCGCAACCAGCGTCCCCCGCGCCGCCTTCGCCCAGAAGGGATCGCCATGCTTGTCGGGAATGGTCGATTCCGCGATCTGATCATAATGATAATCGCGTGGCACATCGACCCAGGGCGACCAGCGCGCCGCGCGCTGGTCGAGCGGGTTGAGCAACATGTCAGTGCCCTGCCGATAGAATTTCTCGACGAAGGTACCGGCGGTATCATAGACAATGGCGCGCCGACCCGATTTGCGGATGCCGTCGAGCATGCCGACGATGAGGTTTGTCTTTCCCGTGCCAGGCGCACCGCACAGCAGGATATGCTCAGGCTCATAGGCCTCAGGCACCGGCACATTGCCGATCACCAGAGGTCCCTTGGTCTGTCGCCATAGCGCGCGTTTTACCTGGCGGATCGTGCCGAACCTCGCCCCTCGCAGATATTCATTGGAGCCAAGGCCCCTACCCGTCCGGGTGAAGTAGAACCAGGCCCAGGCGAGCATGACAAGGGTGAACAGGCCAGAGAGCAGTGCGCCATGCAGCAGATAGCCTTCAAATACATGCAAGGTCTTTTTCGCGAGGGTCGAGGCAACCAGCCAGTCCGCCGAGGTCCAGTAGGCCTGGCCGTCAGGGGTGCGAAACTGCACCGGATCATTGGTCCCGGCGGCCGCATGCACCTTGATCGTGGCCTCAGCCAACTTAACCAGAATGAACCGCTCATATTCGGTCGACTTCTCGAACGCATACCAGAGCGTGCCGATGATCCAGATAATGAAACCCGCCAATATGGTCTGGTAGAAGACCTGGGTCGTCATGCGGACATTGTGGACGATCGCCTGTCCGCCGCGCGTCCATGAGCCCAACGTGTCGTTGCGAAAGATGCTCATGGGATATCCTCCCCCCCAAGCAGGCCGCGTTCGGCAAGGATCATTCGGGCCTGCACCATGCCCTGCTCGAGCGCACTGGGAGATTGCTCGCCGACGGACGTCGCAACGATCGACAGGATTTGGATCGAGGTGGCGAGAATCTCATCCTGGGAAGAGAAAACGTAGCGTTTGCGCTCGTCGACCGCCTGCTCAAGCAGCTGACGAATGAACGCCGATAACGACAGGTTCGCACCGAGCGCACGGCGCATCAAGGCGGCATGCAGCGATTCATCGAGGCGGAAATTAAGCTTGGGCAAGCGAACAGTCTCCTTATCCGGAGACCTTCGAAAATATCATGAAGCGATCGCATATTACCGGAATGGCAATATTGGCGCAAGCCGCCCTATGACCAGATTGATCCAGAGATTTAGCGCTGGGAGTAGGTACCGACAGAAAAAGAGGCTGAGCGGACTCGATCAGTTGCTTCTGATAATGATGGACGGCGGCGGCGTTCCGCCCGTCTCCTCGCGGTGTCGACGGATTTCGCCGATCCCCAGTCTGATCTTCCTGGCTACAACGTCCGACATGCGCCGCACCTCACTGGGCGTATCGAGACCAGGGACGCCTTCCAGAAACTCGGTCAGCAAAATGGTGAGCATCTGACCGACTTCTGCTGTCCCGATATAGAGAGTGCCCCCCTTGCCCGCTTCCGGGGCGTGTTGCCTTTGCGCCGACACTTCGCAGATGGCCTTGACCACCGCTTGGCGGAGATCGCTGATATACTCCTCATTCAATTCCGTCATGGCGCGATCCTTTCTTGCCGCGACAAAAAGACCATGAATTTGGCCAGGATTCAACGGGTGGTGACCTGCAGGCTCCACCGCCATCGCATGCCGCGACCAGGAATGACATACGACGCGTATCACGAAATTCCTGAAGGCGTTTCAGTATGATAGGCTTGCCCAAGTAAACCCGGTGTTTTGCGTACGACAGCGCGCCGGTTCAGTGTGAGACACGTAATACAGACTTATCCTAATGTTTTTAGGGCATAATGTTCCCGCAGCACCCGTGCGTAGGGTCCATTACAAAACGGCCTTGCGCCGTGCGTCCCGCCTTACGCAGCGCGCTCGCGCTGCGCTGCCTCGTGCCGGTAGGCGCGGGGCAACCTTTCTGCTGATTTTCGGGGGCCGATATCGGGGTGGTTTGAGGGTAGAGCTCATGAGCTTTTTCTCCCAGAATTTAAAAAAGGAGGCCGGATATAAGGCCCGGTCCCGAGAGCGTGATTACCGTCATCAGGAGATTTAACGCCGGGCTTCGCATGCCAGCATCGCTGCCTCGCCGGCGCGCCGTACACCCCGCCAGTTCCCCAGGAAGCGGCAAGCCGCTCTTGCTTTGGCCCGTCGATATGGCACAGTTGCGTGTGACGGGCAGCCCATCGGGGAAGGACGATGGAAATGCCAAAGATGACCGAAAGGGATCGGCTTGCCGATCTCGAAACACGTCAGCGCAAGCTGACGGAAGATCTGGAAACCGCCCGCCGCGCTCTGCGCGGCAAATATGCGGCCATGGTAAACGACGTGCCGATAGAGAAGCTGACGGAGCGTGAGTTCCGCGAACTTCTGACCCAGGCTATCCGGGTTGGCGGCAGCGCAGCGCTGACGGCCCTGAAAAAGTTGCCGCCAGTGAGCTGACCCGCCGCGAAGCGGCAATCTGATGATAATCGGCATGGGTGGAGCATAAGGAACCCATTCCTGTCGGTATCAGAGCGAAGGACGACATCGGATATCGGCGAGATTTCCCCTGCTCTGACCTTACTGGATCTTGAAGGCAGAGGACGCATTCCCCGCTTTGGCCCTCACCTCATTTGATCGTTACGCTGAACGTTTTCGCGACTACCAGCCTTCCCAAACCGCACCCGAAGGGTGTCCCTGCGACGAGCACGGCGAAGCCGCGCGCAGGAGGCCGGGACCGCGCTGGCGGTTCCGTATCGCCTCCGCGACGGGCCCGCTTGCGGGTCCCTGAGCGGGGGCGAGTGCTGCGCTTGAAAAAAGAAATGAGGATCGGCCCGGTAAACCGGACCGATCCTCTCGGGGCGTCATTGCGCCTCCCATTCCTGATCGCTGAGCCTCAGAAACCGCGCCGGGATACGCTTCTCCCTGACCAGTCGCGCAAGGTGCGATTGCAATCCTGATCCTTCGCACACCAGCGCTTCGACGGGACGTAATCCGACCATCTGCTCGTTGCGTACGAACCCCGCCCGTTTGCCAAGCTTTGCGCTGAGCCGGAATGTTATGAGCGTGACTTTGCGCGACGCTGCCCACGCTGCGGCCATGGCGTCGCACCCCTTGTCTTGCGCGGTCGTCGCCAGCACCATCATCGGATTTCGGGATTTGGCTTCATCGAGCTTGCCCCAGATGAGACGGTCGTCAAACCAGCATTCCGCTCCTCCTGAGAAGATCACAATCGGTCCTTGCGGGTTGTGCGCGTCGGTCCGGCGTTGACGACGGGCGGCGAGGAAATCGGTGGCGGCAATAACCGACGCAGTGCGCTTGCTCGATACCAGCGATCCCTTCGGCGCGGACCATGGCCGTCCGGTTTCGGTGTGGAAGACGTCAGCCGCATGGTCGCGCATGCACCGCAGCGCCTCGGTAGCTTCGTCGAGATATTCAAGTTCGTCGCGTGCCTGCTCGAGTTCGACGCTGTGGATTTCGCTGCCATCGGCGCGACGCAGCAGGTCCTGAATCTGCCGTGTCGCCTTGTCGGCCTGGCCCTCCCACTGGTCGGCGACGTGATGGAAGCTGTTGACGATACCCCACGCCAGGCGCTGCGCGGCCGGCTCCAAGCGCGTGTCCCGTAATGCGTCGAAAAGTGTCGTGACGATCAGTTCGACGGCGAACTGGGCTTCCCTCGGATCGGGCATGTCGGTCGCCATCTCTTCTCCACCACGCCCGATGCGGACACCATCGAGATCGGAGGCGAAGGCCGCGTGGAAGTCGTCGGTGGTAGCCACTGTCTCCTGCGTGATGAATGTAGCAATGTCGGAAGGCATGCGGTCGGCGTGGTTGATCTTCGTCATGAGAACCTCCTTTTGAAGCGAAAGAGGTTCCCCCCTGGGCACGGGCTCCGAGCGTCGGGGTCAAGGATCGCGGAACGCGACCGGCGCAGCCGGCGATGGGGGTCACGATTTTTTGGGGCGGTCACCATGGTCGAGTGAGAAGCGCGGCGCCTGACCCGCCCCAAAAAATGGTGGGGCCCCGTCGTCCTTGAGGCCGACGCGGTCCCGTGCCACCCTTGGAATTCTTGAGAGAGAGAAGAGGCGTTGCGAATCTGGGGCTCGATGCCCCTGATTCGCAAATGGGTGCCTCCTGGCGATGGCCTCGCAGGGAAGTGCCGGCAACGCTTGCCCTGATCGCCGAGGTAGCATCTGTTCCATGAAAAAGGGGACAGCGCGCGTAGCGCTATCCCCGAACGAAATGCGAGCGATGTAATGTCAGGCGGCACGGCGAAGTTGGCTGCGCCGGGGCGGAGTGACATTTTCGACCGGAACCTGATCGGCCTTGCGGAAGGCATGGATCGGAACGCTGGCCTTCCGCAGAGCCTGATAAAGATTGGCCTGAATACCCGATCCCTCACCCAGCAAGGCTTCGACGGGTTTCAGGTCCACAAGCTTGCGATTGCGGGCGAAGGGCGCACCGCGCCCCGACCCCGTCAGCGAATATGTCACAAGTTGCACCTCCCGATTGCCAGCCCAAGAGGCCACGATCGCGTCGAATCCCTTGCGCTGCGCGGTCGTCACCAGCGTCATATGCGGGATGCGTTCGAGGATGGTGTCGAGCCGATCCCAGAGCAATTGCCAGTCATGCCATTCCGCATGGCCTGAGGCGATAACGATCGGTCCACGGGGACGGTACCGCTCCCGTTCGGCCAGTTCCCGGGCACGCAGGAAATCCTGTATCGATACTTGCGTGGCGGTAGCCGCCTTCGAGACACGCGATCCGCGCGCCGGCGACCAGGGGCGACCCGATAGCACGCGGAAAGTTTCGGCGGCATAATCGCGCATGCACTCGATCGCCTCGCGTTGTTCGGTCAGCGACTGGCACAGGAGCTGTTTCTCCTCCAGTTCGCTGTTGAAAACCTCCGAAGGCTCGATCCGCCGGATCAAATCGCGCAGCTCATTGGCCAGCATGTCTTCCTGTCGTTCAAGCTTGCCAGCTACGAAGTGGAAGCTGTTGACCATGCCCCAGGCGATCTCGGGCGCGAGCGCGTCGAGGCGGGTATCGGTCAAGAGATCGAAGATGGTGGCGATCACACCCGCGCAATCGGCCTGCGCGTGGAGCGGTTCGGGCATATCATGCTCGCCCGGCTCGTCGCCCGGCGTGATGATCGAAAGCGGGATGGGATCGCCAAAAGCGCGTTTGAATTCCGGTGTCGCCGTCATCTGTGCAAACAGCGTCGGCAGGTCTGCGAAGTGGCTGATACGCCGCGAATGGTCATGGGTCATGGTACTTCTCCTCATCATGGAAAAGGAAAAAGGGGCGCGAACGCGCAAAGGCGTCCCGCCCCATTATGTCGATCAGTGCATGTTCGCCCGTACGCTGGGCAAAGCGGTTGAGCGCGTCAGGACGGCATCGACGATTTGCGCCGCATGGGGCGCAAAGGGCGTGCCTTCGAGCATGTCATAGATAGCAGCGATGATCTCGCCGCATGTAACGCCGCCAGGTATTTCCGGCGAGCGGACCGCAAGCGTGTTTTGGGATGTCAGCAGATCCCGGATAGCGGGACTGGCCATGATCGCGACGCAGAGCGCCGAGAGATCGGACAGCGGCGCGATGTCATGAAAAGAAGGAAGCGGCATGGACTGTCTCCTCATGCGAAGAAAAGAAAAGGGCCGGGGAAGCCTGACGCCTCCCCGGCCCGGAACGGGTTCCGATCAACGGGAGATCAGAACGGGTCCTCCTCGCCAAACGGCGCGCCCGCACCGGCCAGCTCGCCGTCAGCCCCTGCGGTGCTGTCACCGAAGCCGCCTTCGTCGCGCGAACCGCGATCGTCATAATTGGTGCGGCTGGTCCCCATGCTGCCCCCGAAGTCGGAGCGCATGGTGTCGCGCCGCCATGCGACCATGTAGCCGCCATGATCGGCCGGGAAGAGCGCGATCGGCAGCGGTTCAGGCAGGCTGGGGTCGTCGATATTGCCGGCAAGGAAGACCTCGCCGGTGCGCTTGGACGCAGCCTCCCACAATGCGCCGACCTGAACCCAGCGACGCGCGACGTTGAGCGCCAGGATTTCGTATACCGGAGCCTTCTCATTCTCGCTCATGACCTTGCGCAGCCCGATGCGCGGGAGATCGATCGTGCGGGTGGCGATCGAGCCCGTCAGGCGGCCGTTCTGATTGAAGATTTCACCGATGTTCATCGTCTTGACCTTTCGAATGTCGCTCGAAATCCATTTTCCGGCGACACCCTCCCCGTCCCTTCTCTCCTCTCTGTCCCGCCCTTGCCCCGCGCGCCGCCCGTCGAAGGAACAGCGCTCCCCATCCTTCCCGCGACGCTCGCCCCTCCGCCACCCGCAGCCCTGCGACCGGCCCACAATTCAGCGCAAAACCCCGGCAGGACGGGTCGCCAATACAGCCCTGCCGGGGGCAGCGCAGGTGGATGGCGCGCGAGGCTGAAGGCGCGGTGGGGCTACGGTCGGGCGAATAGCGGTAGCGGTGCGCATGGTGAGATCATGCCGCCATCGCCAGCCAGCGATCCGGCCAGGCCGGCGGCCTTGTCGTCACCCGATAGGCCTGCAAGGGTAGGATCCCGCGGATGACATAATGCGGGATGCCGGTGTCCCGCCGAAGATTGAGGGCGATTTTATAGGCGTGATCGAATGAGCATAAGCGGCGCCGGCAAGGTGACAACCGGGCGGGCAGATCGGACGAGGGCATCATGGCCTCCATGCTGGAATAGGTTCAGGCAGCGATTGACCGGTTTGCATCGACCGCCGCAGCGGCGTTAAGTGCAAGCAGGCTTTGGAGCGTGACGGGTGTGCGATTTGCCCGCCGGGTCCTGGGGCCTCGGGACGGTCTGGCCGGATCGTTGAACCGACAGCCGATACGTGCGGCGCGCTTACCGATGACGGCGGGATCGCGGCCAAGCGCCTGGGCGACATCGACCATCGAAACGCCATGGGTCCAGGCGTTACGGATCGCCCGGTCCTCATGCGCGCTGAATGCGCGCATGAAGCCATGCACCAGCCCCAGGCGGTTGGCATGATAAAGGACAGCGCGCACGCCGCGACCAAGGTCTTTGGCAATGTCCCGTGTCGGTACCTTGCCATAATCCGCTCGCAACCGAGCTTCTTCCCCGGCCGTCCAGACAGGTCCCTGCCGAAACCCGTCGCGGCGGACATGCGTGCCGCGCAAGCCAAGCGCCTCTGCACGCCAGCGGATGGAATGCGGGCTGCGGCCAAGCCGCTCCCGCAGGGGCGTCAGGCTCGTACCAGTCGCATAAGCGTGGCGCAGCAGCTCGTCTTCCTCAATGATCCACGGCCTGCCCCACCCTCTGCCGTAACCCAGTTTGCGAAGGCGTTGGCCAAGGCTGCGACTGTTCCGGGCCGGAAATCCCTCAGAAGCGAGCGCCCTGGCAATGACGACATAGGGCACGCCTGTGGCCGCGAGTGTGAGTGCGCGAGCCATTTCCGCGTCGCTCCAGTCGTCCGGCTGGCAGGCATGGCGCAGACCCAGCGCCGAAGCGCGGGAGATGACGCCACCGAAGGGACGGCCGATGAGGCTGGCAATCTGGGCGACGGGAACACCCTTGGCGTACCCGGCGCGAAGCTGTGCATCTTCCCAACCGCTATAGGGCGGCGATCCGGGCTCGGAGAGTCCGAGCAGTTGCGCACGGGCATAGAGGGCGCTCACAGCGCGGCCGAGGCGGGCAGCCAGTGTCGCGGTTGGTTCGTGCATATAGCAGCGCGCCAGTTCCTCATCCTCCCACGCGATCCAGGATCGCCGCGAGTTTCGGCGGAGGCCAAGATCATAGATACGCGTGGCGATGCTGGCACGCGATCGGCCCAGCACTGTGGCAATCTCCTCTAGCGTGCAGTCATCGGCGAAGGCGGCGCGCAAACGCAGCGTTTCATCGGGGAGCCATGCGTCGGCACGGAAAGCCAGTTCGGCAAGTGGCGCGGTTGTACCCGTTTGCTGGTCAGGGACGAACGGGGTGAGTTCGACGATTTCAGCGTCGAGATCGAAGCTTGTCTCTTTCATGGCACTCTCCGTTCAGACCAGGCCGATAACGGGCGTATCGACGACACGCAGGCGCAACCGGGCAGACAGCCGCGCGATCCGCGTATCGCCGCGCGG
Source organism: Sphingobium limneticum (assembly GCF_008710165.1). NCBI lineage: Bacteria > Pseudomonadati > Pseudomonadota > Alphaproteobacteria > Sphingomonadales > Sphingobiaceae > Sphingobium > Sphingobium limneticum. Next base: position 14,075 of record NZ_VYQA01000019.1, read on the forward strand.
CATGGTGTCGGACGCACCGATCGCGGCGAGCAGGTCGAGCCCGGCATCGATATCGTTCGCAGGCAGGGCAAGGTGCCGCACCAGATCGTCCGCCGTGGTGGCGTTGGGCGCTATGCTGCCCAGCGCGCCGACAATCCGTGCAGCGGCGGGGGCGGCGGGATCGAGGAGGAAGGCGTCGAGCGCGCGTTGGCCTCGCATGGTCACCTGGTTCCCTCTGGTCGGCGCGACCTCGCGCAGGGTGTCAAGATCGAGCAGGGTCCGGCTTTCATCGGCATCAAGATCGGCGGCAGCGACTAGATCGGGCGTGCGCCCGATATGGGGGGTGATCGTGGGATCGATCTTCGCCAGCACCGGGATCGCCGCGAGCGCGGGGCCAAAGGCGAAGAATTCGCCGGGCGGAAGCTGGCGCAGCAACGCGGCCTGTTCACTGCCGAACCCCAGAAGGTCGGCAGCACGTGCCACGTCGCGATCAAAGACATTGAGGCCGATCAGATGATTGTGCAGTTCAGAGACCACCGAACTGGCGAGCTTGGCGAGGCGCTGGGTCGCGATTATCGTGCCAATGCCGCGCTTGCGACCCCGCGCGCACATATCCGTCAAGGTGGCGACCCCCAGACGGCGGGTCTCCGCGTCGCGGGCCGAGGCTGCAATATGCGGCGCGAGCAGATGCGCCTCGTCGATACACACCAGCACCGTGTGGGCCCAATGTTCGCGCGGTGTCGAGAGCAGGCCCGCAAAGAAGGCCGCAGCTTTCTCGATGCGATGATCGGGCTCCAGATCGGTAAGGTCGAGATGGAGGGCGATACGATGCTGCCGCGTTCGCAGCGCGAGCGCTGTGAGACCATCATTGGCATATTCGCGTGCGATGACCGTCGTTGCGCCGATATGCGTAGCAAGGTTGGCGAACTCGCCTTCCGGATCGACAATGATGGTGGTGAGATAATCGAACGCTTCTTCGATGATCCGGCGCAGCGTCTGGCTTTTGCCCGCGCCTGAAGATCCCTGGATCAGACAGCGCCCCGCCATCAGTTTACCCAGATCCAGTTCGAGCGGACTGGTCGATGAGCGGCCGAGCGGGACTTTCGTGTCGCGGGTGAAATCAGGATTGGAGATCGTCATGGGATATGCTCCTTTGCCCGGCGGCGCTGAGAGCGGCCGGAGATGCTGGTCGAGGGAAAGGGCTTGAGGTGATAAATGGCCAGCGGGCCTGGCGATCAGGGATGCTTGTGCTGCGATCCGTCGATCGACTGTTCGGAAAGCGTGGCGTCCTTTTCACAGGCCTCGCAAAAAGCTGCGTCGAACACAGCGCCGAGCGCCCAGTCCTGGGCATCATCGTCCCAGCGCGCCCAGGCATCGCGCATTACCTCGGCGCTGCCACATGCAGAACAGCGGATCGTGATCCTGGCAGCGGGGTTTGCGGCATTGACCGATTTCCCCGCGTCGCCCGTTGCCTCCCCCTGCCCGGCCGCGAAGACCGGGAACCGATCGCAAGGCGGTTCATCACGGTCGAAGCTCAGCCAGTTCGCTCCAGCCTTGCGGGCGTCCGACAGCAAAGCCCAGAATTCAGGCGAAAGCCCATCGGGGCGATCGGGCCAGTCATCGATGAAGCCAAGATGGACCCAGAAGCCATATTGGTGGGCCTCGATCGACAAGATCGGATGATCGACGATGATCCGGCCGCTCCTTCGCGGCGCGTGCTGGATCAGCCGGTCGATGGCGTCATTCTCGGCGCGGGGAAGATGCGCTGTCGAACAGGCGCAGACGGGGAAGCGGCGCATGGCCGGTCTCCTTGATTGGGTTGGGACAGGGGTGACAGGCGCGGCGAGCCAACTCGGGCACCCTTTCAATTCGGCAGGAAATCGACCGTGATGGCACCGCGCTCGGCGTGAATGACGATCTTGCGATCGAGCGGGATCAGCCAGCTCAGATTATCCCATGCGCTCATGTTGATGGCTTCGAGGGTGGCAGCGTCCTCCCCAAGGAGGATATGCGTAGCGTGCTGCCGCGCCTCGCGTTCGAAGGATCGCGACTGGGTGTCCCAGCTGTCGCAGTCGCCATCATCAGCCCCACAGAAGATCGTCGCATAGATCATGCGGCTCAGTCTGTCCGGGGTGATTCCACCATCGCGCGTGGCCAGGATGATGGCCTCCTCAGTATCCCAACCGCCATTGCGGCAGACGAGCGCCGGGATTTCGATGGAATGGACGCTGCGTGGCGCGTCCGTGCGACCGGTTTCACAAACCGTCAGCTCGATGACGATCCGGTCGACCAGGCCACAAGCGAAATCGGCGGGGAGACACATGTCGTCGTCATAGCGATGGACGGAGCCTTCCCGGTCGATGCGCAGGGAAATATCCCTGATCACCGGGAGCGTGTCATACCAGGCGTAGCCTTGCAGCGCGTCTTCCGCCTCGACGAGTTGCACATCCTCAATGGGCGGTTTGCCCCGAGCCAGCGCAAGCGACTGCGCGATATCCGGCTCCAGCGCCGGCACGATCAGCATTGCGCCTTCAGGAGCGATCATGCGGCTGCTTCGCCCATGACAGTCGTCGGCGGTCTGCGGCCGCCAGATCGCCAGCCCTGAGCGCGCCTGCGGCAGCGTGACGCCTAGCTCGCACGCCCGCTGCCAGGCGGTAAAGGGCAGCCGATGGTCCGGTCGGGTCGCGATGGCCTTGTACAGGATCTGCTCGGCAGCGTCGCGAAGGGCCTTCAATGCCGCGTTGTCGATAACCTCCTTGCGCGCCGGCAGAACCATATGAATTTCCGGCGCATCCATAATATCGATCCGGACCGTCCAGAGACTGCCATTGTCTTTTTCTTCCCGAACCGTCGGCAAGGCGCATTTGACGCGGTGCCCGTGAAAATTGATGCGTTGGTCGCCTGGCCAATCAGGATCCCGATCATAGACACCGATACGGCAGCCGCAGGCGTTTTCGACAAACATGGCGTCCTTGAGGAAGTCTTCGCGGGGCAGCAGCGCATCGTTCAAGGTGACCGGTAAGGGATAGTGACGGGCTGCATCGGCGACGGCCGCGGACAAGCCTTGGTTCCAGTCGAGCGGCAGTTCGATCGAGATCAGCGTGCCCCAACCGATCACGGCCGGAGCGATGGCAAGCGGCGCGCCGCTTTCCCATGCGTGCGCGGGGATCTGGACTTTCCAGGCTGCGGCGGCAGAGGGGGAGAAGGACTGGATTTCGACCGCGCGGCCGGCAAGGCTGAACATGCCCATGCCGGCCGGGTCTTCGCTGCGGGCAATGTCATCGCCCCAGCCCGAATGGCCCAGCATTAGCAGGGCGGCGGGATCATCGATGCCGCAGCCATCATCGCGGATGTGCAGAAGGTATCGGCCATCCTGTTCGGTCAGATCGACCGCGATGCAGGTGGCACCGGCGCGCCTGGCATTCTGGAACATCTCATGAAGGTAGTCCCGGCTGTCGCCTGAAAAAAGGCGTGAAGCGCGGCGGATCGCGTCCGGGCTGACGGCACTATGGATCGTTGGGGGAAGGGGCATGGCGGTCTCCCTGGTTCCGGACTGGAACCCATCATCCCTTCCCCTCTTCCTCCCCCCCATTTGTCGTCAAAGGGCATGGTGCCCGTTGAGGCCCATGTGCAAGCTGCTGTTGCGGCAGCGGTCCCCGGCTGCGAAGAACGAGGAATGCCTCAGGATATGGATTCGCAACTGACCGCCTTGCTCCGGCGCCTGCCGGACTGGATGCGCCGGGACATCGCCGCCACCGATCCAGCACGGCGCGAACGCGCCGAGGAGGCACTGCACGCCATGCTGCTTGCCCTGATCCAGGGAACAGCAGGGTCGGTATCAGGGCAGGACGGCTGATGGGGGCCTCCAGGAAGGGCAGTCGCGGTTCGGGCAAGATGACGTCCGAAGCGATCGCGGCGCTGGGAGCCGGTCGCCTTGCCCGGCTTGTTCTCGCCCAGGCCGAGCGTGACGCCGTCTTCGCCCGCGCCGTCCGCATGGAACTGGCGGCCAAGCACGATGGCGGCGCGCTGGCCCACGAGATCGACAAGCGACTGAAGACCATCCGGCGTTCGCGCGGGTTCGTCGAATGGGACAAGGCCCCTGCACTCGCGCGCGAACTCGATCAGTTACGCGAAGCGATCATGGGGCCGCTGGCCGAACACTCTCTGAGCCAGGCGATCGATAGCATGCGGCTGTTCCTGAGCCTTGCCGAGCCGGTGTTCGAAAGGTCGGACGACAGCAGCGGGTCGCTTGGAGAGATATTCCGGCAGGGCGGTGAGGATCTTGGCCGACTATGGTGCCAGGCGGACATGTCCGATGTCGAGCTGCTGGCAGGTGACATTCTGATGCTTGTCGAGGGCGACGGTTATGGCGTCTTCGACGATCTGCCGGAAGCGGCTTCTCCAGCCTTGGGGCAGAAGGGCCGCGCAGCCTTGCGCGGGATTCTGCTTGAGCGGCAGGCGGCCAAGACAGGGAATGACCGGCGACAGTTCGACTATAAGGTCGGCTGGCTGCTACCCAAACTCGCCGATCTCGACGGCGATGTGGACGCCTATATTGCAACTGTCGATCCCGATCGTCGCAACCCCGTACTCAATGCGCAGGTGGCCGCCCGATTGATCGCACATGGTCGTGCGGCAGAAGCCCTTGACTGGATCGACGCACCGGTTGAGCGCAGCCATAACGAGCGCGAGCTTGCCGATCTCAAATTACGGGCCTTTGAGGCGCTCGGCCGCAGGGACGATGTACAGGCGCAGCGCAAGGCGATCTTCGACCGCTGGCTCGACGGGCAGGTACTGCGCAACTGGCTCAGGGCTTTGCCCGATTTCGAGGATGTCGCTGCGGAGAGGCAAGCCCTCGATCAGGCCATGGCATATGATCGGGCGACATCGGCGTTGGCGTTCCTGGTTGCCTGGCCCGATCTCAAGCGCGCGGGCAGGCTGACCAGGGAAAGGCTCGAAGATTTGGAAGCCCGGAGCTATGACACTCTGCGTCCTGCCGCTGAGGCATTGGCGCAAGCCGACCCGGGCGGGGCCACCTTGCTCTATCGCCGACTGGTGACTGGCGTGCTCGACCGGGCGAGTTCGAAATACTACCCCTATGCTGCGCGGGACTTTGCAGCCGCGACGGATTTGGCTGACCGTATCGCAGGCGATGTCGATGTCGTACCGCATGATGACTGGCTGGCCGATCTTCGCAAGGTGCATGGACGCAAGATCGGCTTCTGGAATCAGGTCGCGGGGAAATTCGGATAATCGCGGAGAAGCCGGGGCGGCCAGATTGGAAACCTCCCTACCAATGGTGCAGCGGCAGTCCGTCGACGTCACTGCCGTCACAGTCGAAGAGCAGGAACTGGAAGCCGTGCGCGCGGCCGAAGGCGATGAGCCGCAGCAGATCCTGCGGCAATTGCGCACGGCGGTCATCATCAATGGCGCGCGTCGGTACGAACCAGCCATAGACCGAAGCCGCGATGTCGATCGGTCGATCACTGGGCGGCCAGGACGCCCATTTATCGAGGCATGAGGCGGTATGAACCGTCAGATGGGCGGTCGATAGTACACAATAGCGGCCTTGCTCGATCGATCCGGCAGCAAGGGGAGACGGGTTTGCGACGGGCGCAATACGTATGCGATCCTTCGTGCAGCTTTCCGACGGATGACATTCGAAATAGCTTGATATCGCTTCTGTGTCGGACAGGTTATCCGGGTCGCGCGCGTCGTCGATCTCGCTCCAATACTCACGGCAATAAGCAGCGATTTCCACGTCGAGAGCCATCGCATCGATTGCGACGTGGATATTCATTCCATGCCGATGTTCAATCACGGCAGTGTGGACCTCTATCGCCAGATGGTCCTCATGGCTGGTCCCGATCGCGGTTTGGGGGGGTGCGTCATATCCTATAGGTGGAAACGACGTCGATCTGACGTACCGAACGGGCGCAGTTGCGCGAATGACCGGACGGCGCGGATCTGACCAGTCGATCGTGTCGTCAATCCAACGGGGCACGAAATCCCAATCGAACGACAACGGATATTCGCCTTCGACGGTGCGCCATGCAGCCTCGACCGCATCGACCCAGCCTACCACGATCAGACGCAGCGCCGCCGTGCCGAGCGTATCGACGCATTTGCGTAAGGCGAGCGCCAGACTGCTTGCATCGGGAGTGGTCTCTGGCCGATCGCGCAATTCAAGGACGGCTTCCCAAAGACAAGCAGCGGTTTCGAGATGGGATAATGTGTAGCGGGTCATGGAGATGGCTCCAGGGGAAGGTGGCACGGGCCCACGGTTCGGACAGCGGCTGGATCGGCACACCCGTCCCAGGATTCCGGTTCGGAAGTTTTGTCATCGAGATTGATCTCAGAGCATGATCAGGCCGTGCGGACAGTGGCGGTTCGGCTGAGGTCAGGAATGCGCGCATCGTCATAGACGCTGTTTACCGACATCTGCAGCGCCTGTTGCTCCGCAGCAAACCAGGTGGATGCAGGAACGGTGTAAGTCTCGGTGGCATAGTATTCGCCGCCGCTGAAGAAGGCGATGTCGACGATAAATTGCGGCAGGGGAAGGGACGAATGGGCGCGCATGGCGGCATCCTTTCATGACAATGGCCACCCCGGCGCTTGACCGGGATGGCGAGGAAGAAGGTGGAGAAGGCATGAGAGCGGCGGCGCCGGGCCTCAAAGCGCCTGTTCGAGCAGCTTTCTGGCCTTGTTCTCCAGGTCGAGGCGGCTGTCCTGATGCGGCTTCGCGCGCGCCAGCGCTGTTATGCCCTGGACGAAATCATAGATGGATTCAGGCGGCCGGCCTTCCTCGGCCAGCACGGTCTGGATGATCTTTGCGGTCTCGGCCTTGGAAAAGCCGCGTTTGCGAAGGAAGGGTTCGCGCTCTTCCTCCTTGCGCGCGACGATCCGCTCGCGAGCGGCCTTGATGCCGGAGATGAAATGCGACGGCGAGGAGTTTGCGAAATGCTCGAGCGCGGGCGCGGCCTGATGGGCAAAACGGGCGCCGGCGAATTTCGAGTGGCGGATGTTGACCTCCTCGAAATTCTCGACACCCCACAGGCAGCGGTTGGCGCACACACCGCGCAGATAGAAAGTCGCGATCCCGAGCGTTTTGGAGCCGACTTCACTGTTCCAGGCGTAGAACCCGCGAAAATAAAGGTCGGGATCGCCATTAGGGAGCTTGCCGGCCTCGATAGGGTGCGTGTCGTCCACGAGGAACAGGAAAATGTCCCGGTCCGATGCGTAGAGCGTGGTCGTCTCCCTGGTGATATCGACATGCGAGTTATAGGTCATGCCGGCCCAGTCGATCGTTCCGGGCACCTTCCAGCGCGTGTCGCCGACGCCATCGCCGGCAAAGGCCATCACCGCCTGGACCAGTTCCCAGTCGAAGATCCTGCCATATTCCGACCCGGTAGCCGCCCGCAATTCGGTGCGACCATTCTCGGTCTGGAGCAGTTTGACCTGCTCGCCCCGGTGGTTGATCAACCCATGCTGCAGGTTGATGCCGGCAAGCGCGGCAGGAAGCTGGCGCAGATAGGAAGCCGGAGCACCGACGAGACTTGCCACCTGGCCAAAGGACCAGTTGGTGGGTGCAAGCGGTCGATCATCGCCAGGCGCCACCAGCATCAGCCGTTCTGGATTGTCGCTTTTCGCCTCGACCCGGATCGACCGGCTTTCAACGATACGCGTGGTCGCACGGTCCGCGCGGCCGCGCACGGCATCATAGAGACTGGTCAGCGAGAGATATTTCTCGTCGTCGGGACGGGAGAACCACTCGGACGATACGCGGCTGCTCATGCGTCCGCGCGAGACATCGATCCGATAGGGCGCCGTGACGCGGGGGCTTTCGTTCATGGGGGCAAGGGTCGCCATGGGAATCGTCTCCTTGAGATGCAGAGCGACAGGTGCTTCACCGCCCCTGTCACATCCCCGCCCCTCCCTTCCCTTTCGCGCACCGCGATATCGGGTTCACGAGACCCGACCGGCGGCGGCAGGTACGACGGCGGCTTGTATGTTTTACAAACTGGCGTATATGTTCAACGAAAGGAGGCCATGATGGCGACGAAGCACGAAGAGCATCTGTCCCAGCGACATGGAGCGGTCGTGGCCGCTGCCAAGGCGGCGGGTTTGCTGTCGGGCACGAACAGCGCGGTCGGCGCCCGTGTCCCGCGTGAACTCATCGATCGCGCCAAGATGCGCAGCGGCATCGCCTCGACCACCGATCTTGTCGAATATGCGCTCGCCAAAGTGGCGCTTGAGGATGATTTCGGAGCCAGGCTAGTGCGCCGAAAGGGCACGATCCCTGCGGATATTGCGCTTGGGATTTGATCGCAAGGCCTCGTTGCGCCGGATCAGGCCGCAGCGATCTGGTGCCAGGCTGTCGCGACGACCCGAAGAGGCATTGCCGCTTGTTCACAAGGCAGCTGTCATAGGCCGCGAGCTTCTGCTCGACACGTGCGTCTATATTGATGTGCTTCAGGGCAAGACACCGGATGAAGTAGACTGTTTGCTGGAAAACAGGATCGTCAATCATTCCTGCGTGGCGCTTGCCGAGATGACCCACCTGATGGGCGCGCTCGATCCGGCCGACAAACGCACCGCGTCGGTCCTCAAGACGCTGGGACGGACAATCGACGATATCCCGGAGCATCGCCTCAGCGCGCCCTCCTCCCGCATGTTCGGAGAGGCCGGTATGCTGGCAGGCATGGTCACGAGGCTTTCTGGCCAACCCCATTCGATCGCCCTGCTCAACGACGCCCTGCTGTTTCTGCAGGCGGCGGCGACCGGCTGTGACCTGCTGACAGGCAACCGGCGCGACTTCGATTTTTTCGATCAGATCATTCCCGGGACGGGCGTCATCCTGTATTGAACCGTCACATAGGCGCGGGAAACCGACCATGCTCGCGACCGGCAGGATCGGTCAGGCAACATGCCAGCAGCACCAGCGTTCAGCGGCCTGCCGTGGACTGAGCAGGCCGTGATTGCCGGCACACCATGTACGGAAGGAAGGATCGAGCGCGAGCCCCTGATCGGCGAGCCGGTCGATGACGTCCTGCATGAAGCGATCAACTGGAGCGATGGCGGCCCCGGCTCGAGCATGAGCGACCGCAGCCTGAAGCTGCGTTACCATTTTCTCGGCTTCATCGATCGAAATATCCTCGACGGCGCGCATGCCGCCGCGCGGTCCGCAGATGGCCAAAGTTATGATTGCTGTGCCGGACGGAATTCGGCCCAGAGCGTCGATATGGACATGTCGGGCCATGCCAATCTCCTATGATGTGAGGCGCGAGAATGTCAGAATAGGCTCAACTGTCGCGGCATCGATCGCTGCGATGCCCGTGGTTCGTGCGATGGCGAAACGGCGCCTTGTGATGGTGATGTCGCGGCGGTGACGGTGGTCGCGCGTTGGGCGGTCTCAGCCACGGGTTCGCGACGTTGACGAAGGGTGAGCCGAGCGGTCCATCCCCCCAATATATGCGCTGGGGTGAACCAATGGTCCTGTATCTCGCCCGACAAGGCGTTGCCGACCATGAGATGGGCTGGAATATGAAGCAGTGAGAGTTGAACATAGGCCATGTGGATCGCACGCGGATCAACATCGATCGCCGTCACATGAAGGTGCCGCTGATAGTTATGCCCGATATCGCGCATGGTCTGGGCAAGCGCGATCACCATAGGAAATGGCGCTCAGGAAGCCCTTAGCCATTCGTAGAGAAGATGATCGTCAGGACCATATTGCGAACCGATGGCGATCCGGATCAGCCGGCCGTCGCAGGCGAAGGCGGAGGCCCTGGGAAAGGACAGGTAGGAACGACCTTCGAGGATCAGGTCGCCCGAGCGCACTTCGGTGATGTCGCGGGTCGTTCCAAGAAGTCGATGACCAGACGGTGCGTCCAGAAGCTTCAGCCGATCACCGGCTTTTACACGCTTCTTGAATGCCGCTAATGACAGGACCGTATCGACGGGATTGCGGATACCCTGACGTTTTGCCAATGCCGCCCAATAGGCCTGGCCGATGCGCGCCTCGCTGTAGAAACTGCATGACCAGAAATCCTGCAACGGATTGGTCCGCGTGAACCCGAACCGTTCCATCTGATCGCGCACCTCGACGATGAAGGCATCCTGCGCTTCACGGCCGGTGAGGTCGTCCGGGGTATCGAGGATTTCCGCGATGACCTTGCGTCCGCCTGCAAATGTCTCGGTGCGGATCGCAAAGCTGGTGCCGGTAAAATGCTGGGCGAGTTGGCGATCGATCCGGGAGGCGAGCGATGGCAACGCTTCGCCGGCGCGGTAGAGATCGCCTTCATAATGGAAGTTGCCGCGTTCGTCATGGTCGGTCTGACTATACAGGCGCGCGGACGCGCCCGGCGCGTTAGCGTCAGTCATGATGTCATCCTTATGGGTCAATCAAATTCAGGGGGTGGGGTGCGTCAGGCCGACGGCACTTCCATTGAGGGAGGCACGCTGCGGTCTGCTTCAGTTCGGGCGAGAACCCAGTCGAGATAGCCAAGACGCGTATCGCCATTGGCGACCTCGGTCTGCCAATCAGCCGAGGGATAGTGTGGATAGTCGATCCATGGATCAGGCGGTTCCATCGGTGGCGTCACTGCAGATCGGACCAACCGGCGCGCCAGTTCTTCCTGGGTGCTGGCGAATTCGACATGATCGGCAAATATCGCGCACCATCCTCCACCAAAACTGTCGCGACGTGGGCGCGAACAGCCATAGCTCCAGTCGAACCCGACAGGCGCGGTCTGCAAGCTATCCTGGCAACAGCGTCGGATGAGTTCAGCAATCGGACCAGGCTGGAAGTCGGTCGTGCCATAAATGGCGACGATGCAATCGGCTGCGCCCGCAATCTCGATCTCGGCTCCGAAATCTGGGAAGTCCGAATCATCGAAGATTTCAAGCAAGCCGTTGAACGGATTGGCGAGATCGGTCGGGCATGAAGGCGGCGAGGAATTCAGCGCTCGGTTCCCCCGGCGCAAAATCACCCAACAGGTCGGACGCGTGCTGCCACACCTCCTCGATCAGCGCGCCTTCACCGGCCGTGCAGGTGAACGCGAAGGACGCTTGAACATAATGGTCAGCCATGGATCGGCTCCATCATTGCTCCATCAATCGGTTCTTCATCGATGAGCACCAGCGGCGGCGGGTTCTGGCGGGCAAGCTGGTAGTCAGTTTCGATTGCGGCGATGCCTCCCAATTCCCGAATGCGTTCGATCGAGAAGAGCTGCTGGTCATCTTCAGTCGTCAGATAGTGTCGCGGTTCGCCATGGCCCCAGTAAATGACGCGGACAGAGGGGAAGCTTCCGGCATATCCGCCTGACCATCGGACATAATGAAGGCCAAGACGTCGACAGCTTTCTTCGATTCTCCCGAAGCATCCATTGGCCACTTCATGATCCATCAAGGTGAGAGGGTCATTTACGGGAATATTGGCCGGATCAAAGGGCGTTCCGTCCCAATCGACAGCCGCATTGTCGTTGCCGATCGCCTGAACGAGAACGGGGTATTGCGAACGAGGAAGCACACCCCCTATCATGATATGCGCGGATACACGGTCGGCCATGACATGCCTTTCGTAGTTACTGGACTCCAGTCGGTCTCTCCATCCTCACCCCCTCCCCTTTGCCGGACCGTATGACCGTCACTCATTCCCGTCTTGCATGAGCTGTAGATTCCCGCTTAGCTAAAGCGCAGTTCCAGTCCGGCGATAACCGGCATCCTCCATTCGTTTCTCAACCAGGAGTCCTTTCGTGGCCGATACCGAGCAGCCTGATTTCACCGCAATGACGGTGCAGTTACTGAGCGCCTATTTCTCCAACAATCAGGTTCCGTCCGGCGACATCGCCAGCATCATCGAAGCGACCCGCGGCGCGCTCGAACGGAAGGCCGACGTGGAAGCGCCAGCGGCACCCGAGTATGTTCCTGCTGTATCGATCCGCAAGAGCCTTGGCTCACGCGAACACATCATCAGCATGCTCGATGGAAAGCCGTACAAGACCCTCAAGCGGCATCTGGCGGTCAATGGAATGACACCCGCCGAATATCGCGAGCGCTATAATCTTCCCAAGGATTATCCCATGGTCGCGCCTGCCTATTCGGAACAGCGGCGCACCGTCGCGCAAAAGCTCGGCCTTGGACGGCGGTTTGGCGCGAAAGCACAGGATGCGGTTCCGGTAGTGGAAGCATCACCCGTGGTAGAGGCGGCGCCAGTTGTCGAAGCGACACCGGTTGTCGAAGCCACACCGGCAGTTTCGACGGAAGCTAAGTCCAAGCGCGGCCGCGGCAAGGCGGCCGCTGCCAAACCAAGCGAACAGGCCGAAATCGTATCGTCCGAACCTAAGTCAGAACCTTCGACCGTGCCTGCAAAAGCGGAGACCGCGACAATAAAGCCTGCCAGGAAGAAGCTGGGCGTACAAACGACACCGCGAACTGCGAAGGCCCCAACAGCGGCCCTGAAAGAGCCGTTGGAACCCGCAGTAGCAGAGCCCACAAAGGCTAAACCTGCCAAGCCAGCCACCGGGAAAGAGACAGCTGGAAAGGCTGCGCCGCCAAAGGCTGCGGCATCCACGAAGCAGAAAGGCGCAGGGCGGCAGGTATCCGCTGTGAAACAGAAGAAAGCGCCTGTTCCGGCACCGACATCTACGGAATAATGGTCACCGACGAGATATGGGTTTATCCAACCCATATCTCGTCTGTCCGCTGACCTTACGAGCATCATCGGTAGCGCGATGTGGCGCATCGCGGCGAAGACTAGCTCCGCTCCGCCATAATCCTGGCAAGGATGTCGCCCGCACGGTCAGGAGGCAGGAAAATCCTGGTCTTGAAGGCGACGACCTCACTGAACGCTCCGCAAGCCTTCAACCAGGTCCGGTCTTGGGGTCGATAGTCTCGTATTTCGAGGCGAGCACTGTCGTTGACATGAACCCGGGCAAGTTTGGCCGGGCCAAGACCTGGGATCGATACTCCGCCCACCGAACGCGCACCATCGATGATTTCGTCGGGACCAAGAACTGTCGCGCCATCGAGGCCGAACTCCCTTTGGATCCGTTCCACGGCCGCTGGATGGATGATGCGCCCCAGGATTGAACCGCCCGCGCCATCGTCGATCCGCCAGACGCGCACGTCATCTTCCGGCAATTTATGCCATATGGGCAGCAGCAACCCGGTTGCCATGGTGATCGTTTCGACCATAAGATTTTCCGTCGCTTCAGCCACTTCCCCCTCCCAAAAGACCTGGAAAGCATCGGGTTCGATCTCGCTCCAATGGCTGGCTTTTAGGGCCGCTCTATCCATGCGGAGCTGACCCCTGGGACGAATGAGATAGCAGCGTTCGATCCATTTGCCATCGTCGTCCTGTCCCGGCCATGTCGGCATGCACAGTGCGACCCGGCCGGACCGGGTATTGCGGAGCCAGGCAATATTGTCCGTGTTCTTGCAGACAAGCTGCAACGCAGCCCAGTTGGTGATCGGAGGCCGCCGGTGCAGTTCGAGACGCAAAAGCCGTGTTTCGGCGCCGATTACAGGATCGGTGCGCAGCAGACTGTCGGAAAGCAGAACCACTTTCTCGGCGCGGATGGTTTCAATGCCCAGGTCAAGCGTGCCGGCAGCGCGCGCCGCTTCGACGCGGTCCTCGACCAACCCCAGAAACTCCTCGAATATGCTGTTCTGGGTCGCGATCCGCAGTGCCAATATGCGGTTGAGCCAGCGGTGAATGGACGGCAGACGTTCCAGAAGTTCCCCGCCCTCGTCGCAAAGCTCAAGGCCCGTCATCTCCTGGAAGTCAGCGAGCGAGACGCTGCGGAGTTTGCCCTCATAGAGGAGATGGAACCATTGAACGAGCGCATCGCGGGCATAGTCGGATTCCAGATTGTCGGAAGGATCGAACAGGTTTTGCGATCCGGTCTGGCGTTGCCCTCTGGTCAGTGCGCCCAATGCTTCCAGACCGCGGATGATGGTGCTGAGGAAGCGCCGCTCCCCCCGGCAATCGGTGGTGAGTGGGCGATAGACGGGCGGCGTCAGCTGGTTCGTCCGGTGGCTACGACCAAAGCCCTGCACCGCCGAGAGGATACGGAACCCAAGTTCCAGCAGAAAATGCGCGCGGCGCCTGTACGCGCTGGCACAGGTCCGATCGGAATGCATGGATCGTCCGGTACTCCCGGCCAGGGAAAAGGCGGCGATGGGCTTGCGGCCATCCTGAAACGCCTGAACCTCGAACAGATTGGCCCGAGCGCTGCGCCTCTCGACCTTTTGTCGCCCGGTGATGTCGGGCACGATACGCCGCGAGCGCCCCGTAATCTCGGCGACCTGGTCGGTTCCGAAATGCGCGATAAGTGCATCGAGCGCGGTCGGAATCGCGGGCAGTGCGCACAGCTCCTCGATCAATTCGTCGCGTGCGGCTATCGCCTGCCGACAAAGCACCGGATTGCCTTGCGCATCGGTCATTGGTTCGGCGCGCATCGCGCCATCGTCGGCACGAAAGACCCGCATCTGGCGCACAGGAAAGCCATTCTTCATATAGTCGATCAAGGTTTCCTTTGGAGAAACCTCAACGTCCATCGTCGCCCGTTCCTGGGCGGAGAGTTCGGATAGACGCCGATCCATGATGGCCTCGCCCGTGCTGGCGAGTTGCACCAGCACTACATTGTCCGACGCCAGCTCCTGCTCGATCGCGTTGATGAGCGAGGGCATTTTCATGCTGACCAGGAGACTGGAAAAGAAGCGCAATTTCGCGGATTCAAAGGCGCTGAGGGCTGATCCCCGCGCCCGGGCGTTCTGGGTCTTGCCCGACATTCTATCGACTATGCCGATCTCGGCCAGCACATCGCGCAATCCGCGATGAATAATGCTCCAGCTATCGGCATAAGCATCGTAGATCGAAATCTGATCTGGCGTCAGCGCATGTTCCAACGGCTCATATTCGACGCCCGCAAAGCTCAACGCCCGGGCGGTGTAGAGACCCATCGCTTTGAGATCGCGGCAAACGACCTCAAGGGCTGCGATCCCCCCCTCTTCCATCGCCTTCATGAACATGTCGCGCGTGGCAAAGGCAGTGCCCGGTCCCCAGAGCCCCAGGCGAACAGCATAGGAGAGATTTTCCGGCCTGGCCGCGCCGGTCGCGGACATGTAGAGAATGCGAGCGCGCGGAAGCGCATTTTGCAATCGAACGCCGGCAAGCCCCTGTTCCGAGCCTTGCGCTTTGCCAAAATCCGTCTCAGTCCCGCCTGCGTGCGCCATCGCATGAGACTCGTCGAAGACGATCATGCCGACGAAATCCTCGCCAGTCCAGTCCAGTAGTTGTTGCAGGCGGGAGGCTGTATCGTGGCGCGCGGAGCGCAAGGCGGCGTAAGTGAGGAAGATAATGCCGCTTTCCATCGTGATCGACGTACCCAGGGGAAAGTTTGAAATCGGCTGAATATCGATGGCAAGCCCGCCCAGCGCCGTCCAGTCGCGGCGGGCGTCCTCGATGAGGTCGGCCATGGAAATCCAGATCGCGCGGCGATTGGCCCGGTTCCATTGATCAAGGATGATGCCCGCCGCCTCGCGACCCTTGCCCACACCAGTACCGTCAGCGATGAAAAAGCCGGTCCGATAGGCTTTGCCTTCCCTGTCCTCGATCAGGCGATCGCCGGCGAGGTTAGATGAAAAGCGGCCGACAAGATCGCGCGCATGCGCTTCACCGGCATAAATGACGGTTTCAAGCTGCGCCTCTGACAGCGCCTTGGCCGCGCGGTCCTGGAGCAGGGGTTGATAGCGCGGCACCGGCAGGGACACCGAGGCCATGGCAATGGATTCGACAAGAACATCGGGATGCCTGGAGGCAGCATCGATGGAGATCCGTGCGGGCCGCCAGGCAGAATAGATGCCCACGGTCTCGCCGGGAGCAAGCGGCTCCTCCCGAACCACATATGTGATTGGCCGTGCGTCCTTTGCCACCGCTGCAACGCGCGACGGCGGCGCAAGCCTTTGCCCGCTCATATGCCCAAAGAGGCTTCCTCGCGCGACATTAGTGGCTGGTCGGGAAGGCAAAAGACCAACGGCTGGCGGAGGAAGGAGAGGTGGAGGCTGCAGGGGATCGAGCCGATCAGGGATGGCGAGGACAAGGTCCAGTGCTGCCTCGATGTTGCAGGCGACGTGACGCTTTGGCACGCCGATCCATCCCTTGTCGAAGATCAGCAGACGCACATCGATCCCCGTTCCATGTTTGGCATAGGGGCTACCCGATATGGCGATTTCGATGCGGGGCGGCACAAGCTCCGCGACTACATTGTAGCCAAGCGCGGCCGAACCTTCTGGCGAGAAGCTTGTCGGCATGATGGCGACGCATCGCCCACCTTGTGCGAGAGATGCAAGCGCGCCGCGCAGGTGGCGCGCGCCGGCATGGCGATCGATCCCGCGGCCAACGCTCCGACTGAAGGGAGGATTGATCAGCACCAGCGTGGGAATCTGCTCGGTGGTCAGCATATCTTGAATATGTTCGGCATCATGGCACGTCACGATCTCGCCCAAGCTTCGCGACAGCAGGTCGGCGCGGGCGGGATCATGCTCGTTAAGCAGCAACCGCGAGCCTGCGCGTGCGCCATGGACTGCCAGCAGGCCGGTGCCGGCCGAGGGTTCGAGCAGGATATCGTCCGAGCGACAGCGTGCCCCCATGGCTGCGAGCCAGGCGAGGCTGAGGGGCGTGCTGAACTGCTGGAGCTCGACCTGCTTTTCCGAGCGGTAGGTCTGCGTTGGCAATCCGCGCTCAAATTGCCGCAGTCGTTTGAAGATGTCGGCAGGTGTTCCTGCCAGAAGCGCGCATTGCGGATCGGCGAGGTGCAGGATCTGCGCGGTTTCCAGCGCATCATATGCATCGCGCATCGACCATGCACCGCCGGCATCATCTTCGCCGAACGCCTGGGTCATCATGCGCTTGAGGGACTGGCGATTGACCATGCCGCCATTGCGCAGGCGGTGGGCGAGGGACTGGGCAACCTCGAACAGGCGTTCGGGCGCGTCGTGGGTTTGCGACAAAGCGAGTTGGGGCAAGGTCATGGGCACCTCATGCGAGAATAGGACAATCCGGCTCTCCCCTTCCCGCTCTTCTTCATTCCGGCCCCTGACTGTGCAGGAAGGATAGATCAGACCCGGTGACGGGGGATCGGCTCGAGGCTATGGAAGAGCATGGCTATTCCACTCGACTATCTCGGCGAACTCGATCGGCTGCTGCTTGATCAAGGCGAGGATTGCATGCTGCTGTCGCAGCTGGACGGTTTCCTCACAGGGATACTTGTCAGTCCCGACCTGCTTGCACCAAGCCAATGGCTGAAGATGATCTGGGTCGGCGAAGACGGCACGGGCATGCTCCAGTTTAGTGAAATGGGCGGTTTCCAGCATTTCACAGACCTCATCATGCACCATTATCATGTCATCTTGGCCTGCCTGGGTCAGCCGGGCAGCTTCGAACCGGTGCTGGAGATCGACACACGGTCGGACGAAACATTGTGGGAGATGTGGATCGAGGGTTTCGGACAGGCGATGGATCTTGCCCCTTCGGGCTGGCAGCGTGTCCTCAATGACGATGATCCCGGTTGCCGCGCCGCGATCGAGGGTATCCGCGAGCTTCGTGCGTTTGCCGATGGGACGAAAAAGCTGACTCTCACTGCGGAAGACCAGTGGGATCGGGAAGCACCTGACCTGATCCCGATTTGGGTCGAGATGCTGCACCAATGGCGGATTGAAAATGACCCCTACCGACCGGTCACCATCAAGCGCGAAAAGACGGGGCGTAACGAACCATGTCCCTGCGGGTCGGGCGCCAAATACAAGAAGTGCTGCGGTTTGAACTAAATGATCGCGGACAACTGCGGGCGCGGCATGACCGTCAGCTGGGTCTTCCTCTGCGCGCTTCCAAACCCGTCAACCCGATGAAGTTAAACGGCGATCGACATCCGCCCGGCTGAAATCGTCTCCGACAAAAGCAGCAGACACGTTCGCTTTTTCACATGCCGACCGCAATCATCCGGGCATGCCCTCATCGCCATAAAGAAAGTCCTGGGAATTTGCCGCATCGGGGCCAGTTGTCGTCTTGGCTGTGGAAGCCAAGCGCACCTCATCCAGCAAAACGCGGCGGCTGGCCCTGTCAGCAGGCATATTGACCGGAACAAGACGGACAGCAGCGTGCCCCTCACGGGTCAGGATGATTTCTTCCCCTGCTTCCGAGCGGCGAACAAGGTCGATGAGTTGGCCTGCCGCATCAAATATGGAAATATGCATAGACCATTATTCCTGGCGTTTGAGAACAGCGGCTCATTTTAGACGGTTGTACAGTTCCATCCAAGGCCGAAGCCGGGGGCGGGGACGACGCCCTGCCCCCGGCTGTGTTAGGCGGCTTGCGCGAAGCTTTGGTCGCCTTCGTTGCCACCTTCCTTGTTCACCATGTCCGCCAGGTCGTGCTCGCCATTGTCGGGCGAGGTCGGCTCTTCGCCGGTTTCCAGGGCAGCGAACCGCATTTCGTCGGGTAGCCAGACGAGCGCCCGTTCCTGGATTTCGGGCTCGATGATGACCTCGCCACCAAAGAGCCGCTCGGCCGACGCGGCCAGATCGTGCTTCTTCGACCCGGAATAGCGTACCCGCAACTCCAGTCCGCCAATCTCTTCGAACAAGGCAAGGATGCCAGGCTTGGTCAGCTTGTCGAAATAGGTGAGCGCCGTCGGCCGCCACCAGGCCGCGACATCGATCCCGAGCTTGCGCCCCAGATGATCGAGAAAGCCTGCCTCGCGTCGTCCGGCAGGAACGGCATGAAGCGTGCGCGCGATCGCCCATCCGAGCCAGGCCGCACGTGCATCATCGGGCAGCGCACAGAAGGCATCATAACGATCTGGAACGGCCTGGTGGTGGAGCCAGCTCCGATCGAGCGCCCCGTCAAGCTTCGTCCAGGCACCCGCCGCCGCTGTTTCCGGCTTGAAGTCGGGCAAGAGACGGGAAGGCACCGAGGCCCGCAGATCGCTCGGCATGTCGAAGGACGCCAGGCGGGATTCACGATCAACCATGATGAAGGTGCCCAGATCTAACGCGAATGCGGGATCACTGGCGACGTGGACCGCAAGAAGCTCAGTCTTCATCATCGCCAGCATTTCGCGAAGGCGCTGGCTCATCACCGGGCGAGCGTCATCGGCGGTATTGTTCTCCTGCGTTTCAACGCTGGCATTATCGTCGCCCTCTTCGCCGTCATCATCGGCCTCGCCGCTCTCTTCATCAGACACCGGCGCGACATAGAGTTGATGATGGATTTGCGGCGTGCCGTCTTGGCCGAGCACCACATAGCCCAGAGCGTTCGCTTTCTGCTCAGGATCGATCACAACCTCGCGCTCAATGATTGCCGTGAGTTCCGCCTGGAGGGCAGCATAGCGCTGTTCCTCATCCTCTTCCGGCTCATAGGCCTCGTTTTCGGCAAGCAGTTCGATCTCGGCAATCTCCTCCTCAATCTCCCGTTTACGCGCTTCCTGCTCCTGCGTGAGCGGTTCGGCGACGCCGGTCAGCGGTTGCAGCGCATAAGTTTCCATATAGGGGATTCGCGCGCCGGTGACGATGCGCACTTCCCCCAGGCCTTCGCGCTCACGCAGTGCCTCGGCCTGCGCGGCGAGTTTCGTCTCCGCCAGATCATCGAGAATATGGGTGTCGATCCAGCGCTCGTCGGCTGCAGTGGAGAACAGGTCCGCGTCCTCGACACGGCCACCTGCCGCGATATAGGAATCCCGCCCGACCAGCAGGGCCTTGGGATCGGTTGCGCGATAGCTGTAGCCATTGAGCGCCCGCCGGATTTCATTCACATTGTCGCGGGAATAGCTGTTGCGTAAAGACTCCCAGATCGCCGTCTGACGGGCGGTGTCGGCGGTCGTCGCATATGCCTTGGCTACATCGAGCGTGATCTCGTCAGCCTCGAGCGCATCGAAGATCGGCTGAGCGAGGTTCGCGAGACGCAGGCGCCCGACGACAAAGCGTTCCTCGATGCCGAAGCGCTTGGCGATATCCGCCGTGCTGCGGCCCTCGACCTCGATCAGATCGCGAAATGCGAGGCAATCTTCGGCAGGCGACATCTGTAGCCGGTCGTAATTTTCAGCAAGGCTGATTTCGCGGCCGTCCTTCGCTTTGGCAAGAACAAAGACAGGGACCTCATAGTCGGCAGGCAGCGTTCCCTTCTCGATCAGCCGATGGATTGCATCGAGGCGTCGACCACCGGCCGTGATGCGATAATGACCTTTCTTACGGGAGACCGGCACGCCAACGAGATTCTGGATGAGGCCATGTCCGGAGATGCTGGCTTCGAGTTCAGCGTCAGCGCGCGGATCGGTCCGCTTGCGCACATTGACGGGCGACTTAGTGAGATGGGTTGCCGGGACGAGGATGGATGGCTTGGTCATGCAACAAACTCCGCAAAAGCCGCGGTTCGCACATCGAACCGCGCATTCGCTTCCCTCCCCCTCTCCTTTCGTTTGCACCGGTTTGGGGCGTGACGGCACGGTGCCGTGCCGCTAGACACGGCAGCTGCATAATTTCAGGAGGACGTTTTATGAACAATTCCGAGCTGGCTGAAGCGCTCAGCGCCGATCATGGACTGACCAAGGGTGACGCACGCAAACTCGTCGACGCCCTGTTTGGGGTCATCGCCGACGCGGCGGCCAAAGGCGACGAGATTTCGCTGAACGGCTTCGGCAAGTTCAAGGTGAAGGACGTTGCAGCGCGCGAGGGCCGCAATCCGGCCACCGGCGAAACCATCGCCATCAAGGCGTCGAAGAAGCTGACGTTCACGCCCGCAAAGGCGATCAAGGACCGTCTCAACGGCTGACCTATATCGCTGCTCTGCTGCCAACAGGTGCAGGGCAGCGGAGCCTGTTATCAGGCAGCGCGTGACTGCCCGTCCAGCACATCCGCCCAATCATTATTGGGCGGCGGCGGCCACGCGCTGATGATCTCAAGGCCAGGACGCTCATAGGCAAGGCGCGCACTTTTGTTCGCTTTCCATCCAGCCTCATCCCGGTCGAACAGCAGAACGAGGCGTTCGAGACTGTTGGGTAGCAGGATATGTCCGGCCCGTTCTGTCCCGAGGATCGCCCATACCGGGATCTTGTGCAGTTGCATCGCCGCCAGCGCGGTCTCGATGCCTTCGGCGAGGCCGAGCACCGAAGCGGGAGGCATGAGTTGTACCGCGCCGCGCCCCGGACGTCCGAGCATCATGCGGGGATCGGCAAGATCCTTTGCTTTGGTGGCGGTTGCGGGATCAAGGAAGGTGCGGTGAATGGCGACGAGCCGTCGTCTCTCCCGCACGGCGGCAATCATGGCGGGCCGGAACAGCGCGCGGCTGCCTCGTCCCAGCGGCGTGCGTAGATTATAGCGCAGATCATGCCAGGGCGGGGTGAGCAGGCGCCCAGACAGGTAGCTTTGCGCAGGCGTGTCCACGAGGGATGCGGATGCGTTCCATATGCGTAGGGCTGGCGCTGAACCCGCGCGAGGCGAGGGCACGTTGCGCGACAAATCGGAAATGTGCCGGTCCGCAAAAGGCAGGCGTAAATGCCGGATTGCTCGCAGGACGTCTCTCCTGTCGCAACCGGCAAAACATTTGAAGAGCAATGCGCGCTCGCCAACGCGGATCGACAGGCTGGGATTATGGTCATCATGGGCCGGACACAGGCATAGGCCTCGATCTTTCTGCCATGTTCCGCCTAGCTTTCGGCAAAGGGCTTCGCCTTCAAATTCAAGTTCAAGATATTTCATCGTTGTCAGCCGCCCTGGCGAATTATCTTTCATGTCTCGTCGAGGGCCTGCGAAAGTATCAAAAGCGCCGACGCCAGTTCGCGCTGGACCTCAGCAACTTCGAGACTCAGCCTGCGGGCTATCGCCGGGTAGGCAGAACCCTCGACGCAATGGGCAAGGAAAACGGCGCGCGTTTGCTGCGGCAAATCCGCAATCGCGTTGCGCAACTTCATCATTCGCATGGCACCGCAGGACGCGAAGGCTTGCTGCTCCACCCATATCCATCCACTGACCCACACGCCTTCAGGCGTCTCCTCGATATAGGCCTCGTCTTCGTCGACGCGCAGGACCGGCGCGCCTTCCAGTCTGGTCATGGCGACTGCGACTGCTGGATGCGCCCCCACGTCCAATAGCGCTGCAATGGCATCGAGACGCCGCAGCAGATGCGTGCGGCGCCGACGGCGTGACGGCGGCCAGCCTCCGGTCACAAGATATGTTTTGATGTCTTGCAGCAGAGCACGGACTTCTAAATATTGCATGGCAACCGGATCCCTCTGGGTTCTTCCGCTCGCCTTGCCCCCTCCCTCCTTCGCGAGGCTCGCTCGCTGCAGGGCAGCGCAGGGTCGACGGTCTTGTGTCCAGAGACCATGGGAAGGGTTCGTGAAGCGCCAAGCCTATCTCCAGCTATGATCCTCTGGCGTCGCTGTCGTAGCGTGACCGGTTCGGATTGCTTGCAAAACAATCTGTTAAACCGGATGCAGAACGATTATGTGTTCGAAAGGTTTTTGTTTGAAACAGAATGGCTGCAACCGGATACTGACGGCAAAATAAACGCGAATGATATGGTTGGAGAGGACGCCGCTTCCGGTTGCCATGAACTGGCGAAGGGACACGCCCTTGAACGAGGAAGACTATTCGGACCGGCTTGAACGGCTCAGCACGCGCAAGGGCGACTGCCTGCGAGAAGCCGCCAAAGGCTTATCCTCCAAAGAAATCGCGCGGGTTCTGAACTTGTCCCCTCATACGGTGGACAATCATATTCTGGAAACCCGGCAGATACTTGGGAACGTGTCCCGATGGAAAGCAGCCCAGCTTTTCGTGGACTGGGAGGCTGGCAAGGGGGGGCAGATTATACCCCCCTATCCGATGACTATTCCGGGCGGCGCCAATTGCGAGTCAAATGCGTCCATCGAAACCAAGGCGGACGCACAGCCGACACACGAGGAATTCAAGGATCTGTTCGCAGAAGGACAACGCCCATATGGCGTTCGCAAACAGCCCTCCTCCTTGCTCGACATTGTGCCGCTCCGCGTAGCCGGGAGGCAACGCAATGACCTGAATGGACCCTCCACCCTGATCGCCTTCGCGATCCTCACTCCCATGATGCTCTTTGCCGTAGGGGCCGGAATATCCCTCCTGTTGGTACTCAACGACCTCGTGGCAAAATAGAGCGGCAATTCCTCAAATCCATCACCATAGCCTGCCCGGATGGGCGGGAAGGAGAAACCATGCGTGCTCAACGCCAATCCGTCGCCAAACATGTTGCCGAGCGTTTGTTCGCTGCCGAAGAGGCCATCGACATCGCAGCTGCGCGTATCGCCGAACTCAACGCGGCGTTGCCGCTTGCGCGGCTGGATGCCCGCCTCTCGGCCATGATCGGCCAGGACGCCATCCAAAGCTCCGCCTCGGCCATGCTGCTTGTTGCAGAAACGCGCGAGAAGATCGTCACCACCCACGCCAATCTCAAACATGCCAGTGACGCAATGGGATTACCGGAGACCAGCTATGGCGACCTTCTCAAGGTGGCAAGGGCTGGGTCGCCCGCCCAGGGACAGCATCTCCGAGCGGTGTGATGCTTTCGTCGAGAGAGTTTGACGGATCGGGACATTTGTCGTTCCTCTACGTCATGACGCGACAAGCCCTGTTTCTGGCTCTTCTGCTTTTGAGCAGCGCCTATGCCTTCATAAAGGGCGGCCAACCCGAACGTATCGGTGCGGCCACGCTTTTATGCGGCGCAAGCCTGACTGTGTTTGTCGCGTCGCCTTTCGGGATCCGGTTTCAGGGGGTCGAAGCCGGCATCCTGATCATCGATTTGCTGATATTGGGCATTTTCCTATGGCTTTCAATTCGGAGCACCCGCTTTTGGCCGATCTGGATCGCCGGGATGTTGGGTGCCGAAGTCGTCATTCATGTAGCGCTGATGGTTGCACCAGCTGTGGTTCCCCGTGCCTACATGCAGGCGCTGGCGGTATGGAGTTGGTTCGCCCAACTGGGCCTGATCATCGCCACCTGGCGGCACCAGATGCGATTGACGCATCTGGGTGTCGACGCGCCCTGGAAGAACTGATCGGCCTTACCTGCCCTGATCGCGCGCAGGAATTTTCGGAACGCCTCCTTGCGAGATTTGGCTCTCTTGGCGAGGCTGTCTCAGCGCGTTCGACCGCCAGGATCGAATTGCTGGATGGCTCGATCCAGGTCGAGCAAACCTTCCTCAGCTTCAGGCGTGCGATGACACGGATGCTGAGGGCCTCACTCATGCAGCGGCCCATATTATCCAGCGATCAGTCGGTGCTCGATTATTTGAGGGCGCAAATGGCCTATGACCCGATCGAGCGGTTTCGGGTTCTGTTTCTTAATGCGGGCAACGAGTTGATTGCAGACGAGGTGATGGGCGTCGGAACGGTATCGGCAGTTCAGGCCTGGCCCCGCGAAATACTGAAACGCTGCCTGGATCTGGAGGCAACAGCGATTCTCCTCGTCCATAATCATCCCTCCGGTTGCCCAACGCCGTCGAGAGCCGATCGCGACCTCACAGACAAGATCGCGTACGCCGCGCGCTGTTTCAATATCGTGCTTCACGATCATCTGATCGTTGCCCGCAACGGGACGATCAGCTTCCGAGGGGCCGGTTACCTTTAGGTCTCCGGTCTCCAGATATCCCTGTTTTGCCACGGAGCGAGAGCATCCGTGAAAAGGAGGTCGATGCGATGACTTCTGTTCCGAATGAGCAAAATCCAGATGGCCGCACCATTGTGGCCGATGATGTCCGCGCGGCGGCCTGTCGGCAGCTCATTGCTCTGGATGGGAAGCTGGAAAAGCTGGTGGGCCGCGCACTACTGTCACGCGCTTATTGGCCATCGCTGCTAGTGATCTATCTTGCGGAACTCGAAGGAAAGACCCTCTATCAAACCGGGCTGTCGATTGCGGATGGAGAGCCCGCAGTGAATGCGCATCGCAGGACTGGCAAACTTGTTGAAATGGGAATCCTTACTCGGGAACGCGACCCCGGCGATTTTCGGCGAAACAATCTCGCAATGGTACCTCAGATACGCCGCCTGCTCGACGAAGCGATCGACGCTTTGTTCTTACTGCCGGGAATGGCTGGCGATCACGAATCGTTGCAACGGTTTGCAACGAACTTGATACGCGATAATGGAATACGGTACTGTGCCTACAACGGTACCATTGCCGGAGGACCTGTCATGAACATCGTTCGAGGGAAGATCATCGCGGGTGGGCGCGTTGCGCTCCCAGCTGATATGAGGCGTACGCTTGGTCTGCAAAACGGCGATACTGTGCTGATCGAGATAAATGATGAGGCGATCCGGATACGGCCAGCCCGATCTGCCCTCCGTCGAATTCAGGATCGGCTGCGCGCCTTTGCCCCGAGTGAGGGATTGGTATCCGAGGAACTGATCGCCGAACGGCGAGCCGAGGCGTCGAGTGACTGATAGGATTTATGTGCTGGATGCGTCGGCGCTTCTCTCCTTGCTATTTCAGGAGCCGGGTGCCGCTTATGTGGAAGCGCGGCTTCCTCGTGCCTTGGTTTCAGCGGTGAATTATCATGAAGTGCTGGCGAAATTGATCGACCGCGGCGTCGAGCCGAACGAGGCGAGCGCGATGCTGGCGGAACTGGATATCGACATCATCGCTGTCGATCGGGAACAGGCGAATATTGGCGGAGCTTTCCGCGCTGTTACCCGCAGCGCTGGCTTGTCGCTTGGAGATCGCTCGTGCCTGGCTTTGGCGCAAATCCGTGGCGGCGTTGCTGTTACAGTCAATCAGGCCTGGGCCATGCTGGACATCCCAATTCAGGTCGAACATGCGCGATGATTGATAAGTATGATATGAGAACGAATTGATGAAGACGGATATCAATCATATCCCTGCCAACAAGCAGCGCGAACTCGACCATGTCGTCGAAATGCTTTTCCAGGGCTTCCGCGAAGCGACACAGGATGCCAAGGGCAGGAAAAAGTCTGCTCGCATTCTCAAGGTCATCCTTTTTGGCTCCTATGCGCGAGGCGACTGGGTTGATGCACCACTGGATGCGAATCAATTCAAATCCGATTACGACATATTGGTGATCGTCAATCAGAAGGAACTTGCAGATCGGGCCGCTTATTGGGCCGAGACCGAGCAGCGCCTCGTCGATGCCTATCTTGTCGAAAGAAGCATTCGGACGCCCGTCAATTTCATCGTGCACTCACTCCAGGAGGTAAACGACGCGCTGGCCCATGGACGCGTCCTGTTCTCGGAGATCGTCAAGGACGGTGCAATCCTTTATCAATCAGACGATCGATTGCTGGCGTCGGCAAAGCCCAAGACGCCAGAGCAGGCTTATCTCGCAGCAAAAGAATATTTCGAAGAAATGTTTCCTGCTGGCATGAGGCGTTTTAAAGGCGCTCAATTCTATACCTCTGAAGGCTATCTTCGCGACGCAGCTTACGATCTCCAGCAGGCCACGGAACGGTTGTACCAATGTGTTCTGCTGACCCTGACTTTCTATACGCCATACGACCATAATATCATCTTTCTACGATCCCTGGCCGAAGGCCTCGACAGGAAGCTTTTCGATGTCTGGCCGCGCGGTACAAAGGCCGAACGTTCCTTGTTTCAGAAGCTCAAGGAAGCCTATCGCAAAGCGCAATATTCCAAGCACTTCAAGATTTCGCTCGAGGAACTTACCTGGTTGCAGGCGCACATCCAGACGCTAGGGGAGTGCGTGCATGAAATCTGCACCAATCATATCGCCGAATTGAAAGCTGCTGCTGACCGGCTGGAGAGTTAGCCGATGGAGCAATTTCGCCCTGCAAAGGCTTGATCCGCCCTTCCTCCCTCGATAACATCGGCCTTACGGGCTGGAGTGCTGGCAGCCACCCGCAGGATTATCCTGTCAGGTATTTCGACGTTCGACATACGGGTCGGACGGCCTACCTCCAAATTCTGGAGCGTAAGGTTCACCTCACACAGCTTCTCCCTCGCCATGCGCGTGGGCCAGCACTGCCGTATCGTGAGGAACCGTGTTTTCATGCCGCCAAAAGAAATCGACCGTCCGCGTGAACTGACGGAGAATGAAACACAGGAAGGAACCGGCTTGGAATTTGTCGATGTTCGGCAAATCTATGAAGTCGAGGCGCCGCGGCTCCGCCGCTATTTCCAGGCCCGTTTGCGTTCTTCGAGCGATGACGCCGGCGACTTGGTACAGGAATCCTTTATCCGGCTTCTTGGATGCATGGCGAAGACCAGCTTGCCAAGACCGGCGGCCTATTTGCAGCGGATCGCGCGCAACCTGCTGCTGGATCGATACAAGCGGCTGGAGACGCGCCTTGCCGCTTGCCATGTGCCGATCGGCGAACAGCATGAACCTGCGGTCGCGCCGGATCAGGCGACTCGCATTGAAGTCGAAGACATGATGCGTGCTTATCGGCGTGCGCTCGGCGAGCTGCCCGACAGGACGCGAGACGTGTTTCTGCTGCACCGGGTCGACGAACTGACCTACAAGGAGATTGCCGGCAGGCTAGGCATTTCCATCCCGACCGTGCAATATCATGTCGCCCGCGCGCTTGCACATATCGATGCAGCTTTGGAACAGGAATGATGGACGATACCCAGCCGCCACGTCTTCATGGCCAGCTAAGAGAAGAAGCCGCAGACTGGTTCGCCATCATGCGCAATCCCGAGGAAGCGGACGTCAGGCGCAAGGAATTCGAAGCCTGGCTGGCCCGCGGCGCGTTGCATCGCGCCGCCTATAGCCGGATCGCCGAGACATATAGCGTCGGTAAATATCTGAAGGAGGACGAGGCAGGCGGCGGGCATGACGTGGCAGAAGCCGTTCCCGCGCCCTCGGTATCCGTCGATCAGCCCGCGACGCGATGGGGCCGGAAACGAAAGGCGCTGCTGGTTGCAGGCGTAGTTGTCGTGATGGCCTTCGGCGCGCATTGGGCGTTGGGTTCACCCGTGCTCGATGGTGCCGGAATGGCGCAGGCCCCTTCCGACGCATCGCGGGCATCCATGCCCGCACCATTGCGGCTTGCGACATCTTCGGGTGAAATCCGCACTTTCCAGCTCGACGATGGCTCGGTGGTTGCCCTGGATACAGATAGTCTTGTACTCGTGCGGTATGACGCATCCCGCCGCGATCTGCAGCTCATACGTGGACGCGGGCGTTTCACGGTTGCGCATGAAAACAGGCCGTTCACCGTACACGCCGGTCAAAGGACGGTTGTCGCGCGCGGCACGATTTTCGATGTCGCGATCAGTCCCGAGAAATTCGTTCGGGTGAGCCTCATGCGCGGTGCCGTTGACGTCGAGGGCGAGGCCCTTGGCAAAAGCCAAACAGCGATCAGACTTTCACCGGGGCAGCAAGTGGCATTGCCGGCCAAACCCATGAGCGCACCGCAAATCGAAAAAGCTGCAACAGACGATGCACGCTGGCCCGACGGCTTGCGGGACTATACCAACATCAGGCTCGGAGATTTGTTTGAAGAGGCCAATCGCTATGCGACGATTCCCATTATCGCCGCGACGCCGGAGGTGAGCGCAATTCGGGTGTCCGGTACGTTCCGCATCACCGACACGCCCCGCCTCGCCCGTAATCTGGCCGATCTGCTTGCGCTGGCGGTGATCACCGGCCCAGCCTCGATTTCCCTTGCCCGCGATTGTCCTGCCAATTCCCAGGGAAATTGCCGCCCGCCATCATAATCAACTCGTCTTCGTCGTCGTAGCTACCATGGAACCGGAAAACAGGCCGGCATGATGGGGGCAAATGATGATGAAGATCGCAATGTGGGCATTCAGTTCAGCGATGGCGATCGTGGCAGCCACCGCCCCGATACCGACCATTGCAGCGTTGAATCAGGGAGAGGAATTCCATCTCGATCGGCAGGATCTGGCGGATGCCTTGGCTTTGGTGGGCCGCTCGACCAATTATGAGATCATCTTCCAGCCTCGCTCGGTCAAAGGACGGCAGGCCCCTCCTTTGCGCGGCACCTACACGGCGATCGAGGCGGTCGAAGCCCTGATCAAAGGGACGGGCCTTGAAGCTGTCGATCAAGATGGAGCTATTCTTATCCGGGAGCGATTTTCTGAAACCACAAGTGAGAAAACCGAGGGTCGCGAAATCGGCATTATAGTGACGGGCACGCGCATTCGTGGCGGTCCATCAACTTCACCGGTTACGACTATCGGTCGCCAGGAGGCCCTGGCAGCCGGCCAGACCGATCTTGGCCAGATCATCCGCGATTTGCCGCAGAATTTCGCCGGTGGTCAAAATCCGACCCTATCCGCAGCCGGCCAAGGAGGGTTCACAAATGTATCCGGTTCATCGGCACTGAACTTGCGCGGCCTCGGACCGGATGCCTCGCTGACTTTGATAAACGGCCATCGCGTCGCCTTCGATGCCATCAGCCAGGGAATCGACATTTCATCGATCCCGCTGGCCGCGATCGAGCGGATAGACGTCGTAGCCGATGGCGCATCGGCGTTATACGGCTCGGATGCCGTCGCAGGTGTCGCCAACATAACCTTGCGACGGGACATCGACGGTGTCGTCACGTCTGCTAGGCTGGGAGCGGCGACCGATGGCGGGTCCGTCACGCAGCAGTATAACATCGTTGCAGGTTCATCGTGGCGCACCGGTGGCTTCATGGTAGCGGCAGATTATCAGGATTCTAGCCAGATCACCGCGCGTCAGCGATCCTACACCGGCAACGTCGCTCCCGACGCAACGCTGATACCCGCGCAAGACCAGATCAGTCTGGTGATGGCGGGGCATCAGGCGATCAGTGATGCGATTGGCTTCGAACTCGATGGTCATTACATGCACCGCTCCACGTCACGATGCCTGATCGCGGTCGTTGCGTCGAGCTGCTACGCGCAGGGCAGCGTCGTGGAATCGACCGCTGATAGCTGGTCATTATCCCCGGCGCTGAAAGTCGAACTGTCGGCGGATTGGAATGCCCGCCTGTCGGGAACCTACAGCAAAAGCGATACGGAAATAGTCACCAGCGTATTTTCTGCCGGCACGGAAACCTACCGCGCGCTACCCAACTACAGCAACGAATTGAAGGCGATCGAACTTGGCGCTGAAGGACCGCTCTTCTCATTGCCTGGCGGCGAAGCGAGGCTGGCGGTTGGAGCGGGCTATCGATCCAACACACTCACAATCGATTCACGTGCCGTTGTCGGCGGCATTGAGGCAGCGACCGAAGCCCTCAGCGAAACGCGGGACGTGGCTTTTGGCTATGGTGAATTATTCCTGCCCTTGGTGGCGCCCGCCAATGGCATCAGCCTCATCCGCAAGTTGAATTTGATCGGTGCCCTGCGGTATGAAGATCATGATAATATCGATCGCGTAACCACACCGAAGCTGGGCCTGCTCTATTCGCCATTCGAAAGCGTCGAATTCAAAGGGAGTTGGGGCAAGTCGTTCAAGGCTCCCAATCTGTATCAGACCGGTCAGCTGACCAACGCACAGCTCGTTCCAAGCACACGATATAATCCAGCCCCTCCGACAAATCTCCCGGTCCTCTACCTGTTTGGAGGCAATCGGGACCTCGAACCCGAACGCGCAACGACCTGGACGACCTCAGTGGCGATTACGCCGACATTTATGGACGGGTTCAAGGCTGAGATAGGGTATTTCAATATTCGTTATCGCAATCGCATAGCCTCACCCGTCGCTTCATCAGGGAGGGCCTTCCAGCCAGTCTACAGCGACTTCATACAGGCCAACCCCAGCGCATCGGACGTCCTGTCCGCGATCGACGGGATAACGGGCGTGTTTACGAACCTGACGACCGGCACTTTTGACCCCGCTGCGGTTTCAGCGATATTTCGGAATTACCTTCAGAACATCTCCGTGCAAAGACTGGAAGGTGTCGACTTCTCGGCAAGCTACCGCCGGGATCTCGGCCCCTATGGGCAATTGTCGTTGAAGGGATCGGCGAGTTATCTCGACAGTATCCGGGAGATCGCACCCGGCCTGCCATTGGTGGAGCAG
The DNA here is from genome assembly GCF_008710165.1 of Sphingobium limneticum. Classification (NCBI taxonomy): domain Bacteria; kingdom Pseudomonadati; phylum Pseudomonadota; class Alphaproteobacteria; order Sphingomonadales; family Sphingobiaceae; genus Sphingobium; species Sphingobium limneticum. The sequence continues at coordinate 45,072 of NZ_VYQA01000019.1, forward strand.
GCGGGGATCATCTTCACCCTGCCGCACTGGCGTGGCCGGCTGGGTGCAAACTGGCAGCGGGACAATGTCAATCTGTCCGCCACAGGCACATATATCGGCAAAACCAAAGATAATCGCCTTTCACCCACCGTGAAGGTGGATTCCTTCACTACGCTGGATACGGTCGCCACGATCCGCAGCGGTGCCCAGCGCGGGCTATTCGCCGATGTAGAATGGCAGGTCGGAATCCAGAACCTCTTCAATGCCAGGCCGCCAAGAATTCGGGCCACTTATGCCGCTGAAGTGCAGGCGGATTCGACAAACCACTCGCTTTACGGCCGGTTCGTCAATTTCACTTTGACGAAGAAATGGTGATATGCGCCATTATCTCATTATTGTGCATCTGCTGACGGCGTCGGCTTTAGGAGGCATTGGCCAACCCGCTCTGGCGGCCGACGGTTGCGAAACGCTTCTACAGACGGATGCGATCAGCGGTGTTCCGGGCCCGGCAACCCCTGAGGCGTTAGCCAGGCTGAGGGATATTGGGCCTGCGCCCCGTCCTGATCGCACACGCCCATTGTTCACATTCTCTCCCGACCATCGCGCGGTTGCTTTTCTAGTGCATCGCGCCGATCCGGGAGAGAACCGCTATTGCACAGGCTTGGTGCTCCTCCCTCTCGCGCCAGCGGCTCGGCCGAGGCTGCTGGATATCGGCACCGAACTGATCCGGGACGAACCGGCGAGATATGGCTGGGCGGCATTCCCTATTGGCTCCCCCGCACCAGTGACGCCGCGCTGGGCGCCTGACGGACGGTGGATTGCCTATCTCAAGCGCGCAGGAGGCAGAACACAGGTCTGGCGAGCAAAGGTCACCGGTGGCGATGCGAGGCAGATAACCCGCGCTCCAGTGGATATAGATGATTTCCGTATATCGTCTGACGGGCGCGCCATAATCTATGCGGCGCGCCCTGGCCTCATCACAATGAATGCCACTATCGATCAGGAGGGACTGTCGGGATGGCGCTATGACGAGCGAGCATTTCCTGTCCGCGGCGCTCGGCCGCAAACACCAAACCCGGAGCGCCATTATGTCACGATCGAGATAAGCAGTGGTATCGAGCGCCCTGCTTCTCCTGGCGAGATCAGCATCTTTATGCCGTCCGCCTCCGCCGCCGCCGATAAGATCGGTTATTCGTTAGGGCCTTCGAGTTGGAGCGCCTATGCGGAACCAGTCAACAGGTCGGTATATCCACCAGATTACCGAGTGGTCGTTGAAATGGGCACGGGCCGTCGCCTAGTCTGCCCGGCAGACCTGTGCCGAACGGACAGATCGGTTTCTTTTTGGTGGTCGGGTGACGGCAAACAGCTTCGCTTTGCGCGCAAGGAAGGCTGGGCGAACAGCCTGACGGCAATTTACGAATGGCGACCGGGCAGTCGCACGGTGCGGCGTCTATATCTGACGAGCGACGATCTGGTTGAATGCCAGCCATTGGGCAATGACCTTCTCTGTTTGCGCGAGCAATCACTCGCGCCGAGACATTTTGTGATGCTGGGGCTGGATCGCACGAAAGAGCAGAAGATTTTCGATCCAAATCCAGAGTTTGCGTCGCTGATCCTGGGGGCAGCCGAGCGTCTGAATTGGCGGAACGGCTTTGGCGTCCCCTTTTATGGTGATCTGGTTTATCCGGTCGGCTTCAAGACCGGACAACGATATCCGCTTGTCATTGTTCAGTATCGAACCAGGGGATTCCTGCGCGGCGGGATCGGCGACGAAGTTCCGATCCAGGCATTTGCCAATCGGGGATATTTCGTGCTGGTCGTCGACAATCTGACTTATGAGGATATCGTCGGCAAACAGAAGTCAGCCGGTGCTCTAACGGCGGCATTCAATCGTGATTTTGCAGGACGCCGAAACATAGTCTCGGCGATCGAGGCCGCGACGCGATCTTTGATCGACCGTGGGTTCGTCGATCCGAAACGGATCGGCATCACTGGCTTGAGCGATGGATGCACAACGGTGCAGTTCGCAGCCATTCACAGTATGCTTTTCTCCGCTGGTTCGGTGTCGGGGTGCGGATGGGAACCCGTGCAGGATGCGTTTTTGGGGCCAATCGTTGCACAAAGCTATCATGATGGAGGATGGCCTCGCCTGGCGGACATGGATACCAACTTCTGGTCTCAAATATCGGTGATGGCACAACCAGGACGCGTACGGTTCCCGATGCTGTTTCAGGCCGCAGACAACGAATATTTAGCGATGGTCGCAAGCCATACGGCTCTGACGCAGGCAAATATTCCAAGTGAACTCTATATCTTTCCGGATGAGGATCACATCAAATGGCAACCAGCCCACCGACTTGCGGTATATCGCCGCAATCTTGCCTGGTTCGATTTTTGGTTGAACGATCAAAGACCCACGGACACCGAAGGTCACAGTGATGTGCTTCGCTGGGAGGAGATGCGCAAAAAATACATTCGACATTGAAGTCTTGGAACGAAACAAGCGTTTCTGAGGGTCAAGTCCGTCAACATCTTATCGCGCAGACCAAGAATTGGTCCATGCTTCGGTATCCAGCAGCGCCATCACCCGAGGGCAATCAAGCAACTCAAACTTTGCATTCGGTGCCATTACGCGTTCGACGGCCGCCCGATCAAGCAACCCGTGGCGGGCGAGATTTCCTTCCAGAAGGCGTTCGCTTATTGCGGCACGGTGACGAGCGATAAATCTCGCGACAAAGCCATCCGGGCTGCCCTTTCCGGATCGACCAGAGACAGGGGCAGGCAAGACGTCAGCAAATGCGCGCCGAGCAACAGCGCGGTCGATGCCTCCTTCGCACGCCCACCACGAGGGAACGCCCAGGCAGAATTCGATGACCGGTTGGGATAATAGCGGACTGATCATCGGTACCGCCAAGGCCTTATCTCGATGCTCAATGTGATGCAGAGCACGCAAGATCATCGCTACATGACCCTTTTTCCCCAGCGGTACCGTGGCCGGGGAATTCCGCCAGGGATGTTCTGGCAGAAGGCCGCGCTCGCTCTCCACAAATTCCCGACTGAGATAGTCTCCCGCACCGTTCCACTGAAGCCCTGTCGTCCTTGGGGAAATTCTAACAGCTTCGGCTACCACCTCCCAAATATTCGCGCCGGTGATACGGCAAATATCGCGCGCGGTGGAGACCAAATCCAACGACCATCCCTCAGTCCTTAGCCGATCAAGCAAAGGTCGAACCGAATGCGTAAGATAGAAAACATTGTCTCCTCCAGCACCCACGAAAAATGCGGCAGCTTGAGAAGTTGCGGCCGCGGCTCTCACTCTCTTGTTATAGGTCTGTTCGTGCGCTTTCCCTGAAGGGATGGGAAAGCCTGCAGCAACTGATTTATCCAGATCGATATCGTCGTTTGAATAGAAGTCTTCGATAAGTTCGGCATCAATGGCCCCACTGACATACCGGGCGTATGACCTCTCGTCGCCAACCGGATCGTCAGTAGCCAAGGTCAAACACGTAACCTTGGCGCTGCTTCTAGCCAGGCAAGCAGTCACAATGGATGAGTCCAGTCCTCCCGATAGACCAACCAGCGTGCGCGGAAAACAGGACGCCCACGCGCTTATGCAAGCCTGGACAACGCGCCCCAGCCCTTCGCTACGTTTCTTCCGATCGTCATCTCCGTCATAAGCGGTATAGTTCCAAGGACTCCAGTTTTCTGCCCTGTTTATCTCGCGTCCCTCTAGGATCAGCGAACATCCACCCAAAAGCTGCGATACACCGGAAAGTGCTGTTTCTTCTGGTGGCAACTGGTGCCAATAGAGCGTCCTTCCCACTCCATTCCAATTGACTGAAGGCGTGAACAGCCCCGTGTCGATCAAGAGAGAGATGTCCGACGTGAGCGCAGCGATCCCGCTCAATGATAGATAGTAGCAAGGCATTCCGCCGGATGGGTCGCGTAGTATCGTTACACGATTAGAAATTGAAATTGCCGCAACATAGCTGCCCCAATAGTGTTCGATCAGAGATTGGACCGGATCAGGCGCAAATCGAGCGGCATCATCAGACTTTAGCTCGCAAACCTGCTCAGGATATCCGTGACGGCGAAACAGCTTGCCTATGATCACGCCATTCCCTTGGGGTAAGAGTAGAACATCGAGTAGTTGATCCGAGAACAGAATAATTCGGCCATGCCGCCAGACGAGAGGTAGCTGGGTTAGAGTCGCGATGTGCTGGATATGCTCTTGGTGCCCTTCATCTTCAGCAAGAATGAGCAGGAGGTAGCGGTGCTTCATCACGCCACCATTATCGGCAAGAACATTCTCGCACGGTCCGGCTTTTCGTTGAGTATCGTGCTTCCTTTCTGTACCCAGCAATGGGCTGCGAAGGGATCTGCCTGAACGCCGATCACCAACATTGTCGGCAACCCCTGCCTGCGGCAAGTGACCGCGAGTGCCAGCGATCGCGACAGGCAACGGTCATGGCTACCAACGATCAGATCGGCATATTCGAATGAGCGGGCGATTTGCGCCAGCTTCACATTGTGTAACTCCGAAGACCCTTTATCCACATGATCGGCCAATTCGCCAAGTTGTTCGATCATCCGGGCAAAGGGCCAACGCTTGGCTCGCCTCAACCACAATAAACGAGACCATATTGCCCCGATGACGGATGTGAGCGGCGGGTGCGCGTGACCAACATCGATTTGCGTGGTTGGTGGAGTGACTTTTGCGGAAATCGTCAGTTCGGGGTCAGGTCGCTGAGGCAGCGTAACGAAAATGCCTTCATTTATCAGCTTCTGGAGGTGATCGAGATCGTCATCAGCAGGCTGCGCACCAGATGCCCAACGCGAAAAGCTTTCATGGAAATGTGGCGGCAATGAAAAATAGCGACCGATCGCAAGGTCCAGCAGGATCACGCGATCCACCGATATGCAAAAGCTCAAGCCAGGCCGAAGACCGAAATACATGACCTATTTCCTCCGAACAGCGAAAAGCACGCGGGCTGGTATGGCCCGCGTGCCCGGCATTTCAGTCGTCCGAGAGTCCAGGGACGAGCTGCTGACCGCCGATCCCGTCGCTGTTGTCGAAACCGGGTCCCTTGGTTTCTTCCGCGACGGAGCCGAGGTCGATCAGCTCGGATCCAACATGTTCTTCGCGATTCATAATAGCCTCCATTCTGAAATCAGCTGCACCATTGCAGCCAGATTGATTTTATGATGAAGAATGGAGAATGACCGAACTTATAAGGTATCGGGCATGTAGCTATTGCGTACTTGCGCGCATTTCCGCTATTTTTATGTCAATGCGGGAGCATAGCTTGCTGATTTTATTGTTCATCCTAGCGGCCAAAGTGAATCGGATATCTTTTCAGCACGACGCATCCGCCGGCGGTGATAGGCACGTAGAACCGAAAAACGGTTCAGACCTGAACCACAATTGATCGCCGCCGTAATCTGCTGCAACTCCATATCAAGATTGTCCATAACAAGATGCTCCCGGAGTCGTATGGCTTGAAGACGATCGTTGGCGGCGTGGAGGGAGCGGGCATGTTCACGATTAATGGCTTGATCAGCCAGCGCTCTGAACAATCCTGTGGCGGCTCGCGCGACTTTCTCCCCGCCAACAATATCCTGCATAACCAATGACTTCGGTGTCAAAAGCTCGGTCGGCATCTGCACCTTGATAAGGTGACGCACGAGATGGTCGTGCCAGCTGTAGAGATCCCGGACCGCGGCAGGCGTTGCGATCGGAACCCTAAATCCACCACCGGTGCCGATTTCGAGAAGATGTTCACCCACAAGACGCTGCGCTGCGTCTCTGATCGGCGATATGGATACACCATATTCGATCGCGACAGCGCGTTCGATAATCGTCCCTCCAGGCGAGAACCGTCCCGACAGAATATCGGTCTTCAAAAGGAGATAGGCGCGATCCGCCGCGACTGGTTCGGGAGACATGTCTGCCCCACCAGAGCCTAGCGGCTCCCTCCCAGCAAGGATCGCTGGGTGATCCGCGTAAGGATAGCAGACTGATGCCGTGCTACGACCTCAAGCATCTCACGCTCAAGATCCCAAAGATCGTCATGCATCAAAAGTTCTCTGGGTATCGGCATATCATGCTCCACGGCCAGTAAAGGAATGAACAAATGCAGTGTCGTCATGCGCAGCGCGTGCGCGCAGCGGATATGATCCTCAATCATCGAAGTTTCGACGCCTGCTTCGATTTCGCGGACCCAGCGTTCACTGCGCCCGATACCGCGCGCCATGTGCCGTTGCGTGATACGGTCCCGGCGGCGGCGGCGTTCGATGAGCTTTCCGGAAAGCTCCTTGATCAACGACAGGGCCTCACTACCCGTCATTTTCGGACTTTGAAGCGTCATCTGCAGGTCTCCCCGGCAGCGGCTCAAAACTCCAACCACATCGCTGTAACGGTTTTTGTTGTAAATTAATCCGTTGGTCAACGGATATTGGTATCGTGAGCGAGAGTAAGTTTGCATCGCAGATCAGTAATACTGTCATCTGCGATAGTGTTTTATGACCTATCTCGCTGAACGCTTAATCTTGTCGAGCATGACGTGATAGCTTCTCAATATGTGAACATCTTCAGCGTCCCGCATATGCAGGAGGGCCGCTAGAAAAATTTTCCAGACTTGGGGTGATGAATAGATGACACCCGCAGTTTCGATCTCGGCTGCGATCGAGTGCACGAGATCCGATAAGATGCGGGATGTTCCGACATGACGGATTTTACGACCTCCCAACTGGTGCAGTTCGGGATCGAGCAACGCGTTTGCCATTTCCCCCCCTGGGCAAAGATGCAGCAGGTGGACGGCGACGAACAGGGTCGAACCATAGGACAACAGATCCCCGACCAAATGACATAGCCGGCAATGATCATCCAGGAAAAGTTGCATTCCTGCGTCGGACAGTTGGAGCTTATATGCTCTGGATGCCTGATGCGCCATTATCGCCCTCCATCTGACTTGGCAAAAAACATGCTTGTCTTGTCCATTCCCATGCATGCCGGTTGATTCGGCTAAAGTAGAACCCGAACGGCCATGGGAACAAAGCAGGAAACCGGAAATGTAATTCCGGTTTCCGGCAGTGTGGCTCCGATCATCGGCACTTCATTACCTCAAACCGGAACGGCAGTTCCTCCTGCCTTGCGACCCGGCTGGTCCTGCTGTCACTCAGGCCGGGTTGAAACGACAAGGCCGTCAAAGCTTGGCGCGGGACCAGATCATCAAGTGGTTCTCAAGGCCAGAAGCTCGACTACTACTCAGGAGACTTGCGCCCATGGACAGAACGCTATCGGTAGGTGTCGGCTTGCTCGTCGGCTTTGCGGGAACGATTATGTTCTCGACCCCCAGCATTGCGCAAGAGGCGACTGCGGTTACTTCTCCTGTGGCTTTGGGAGAAGCCGCAAAGATTGCGCAAGCGCAGCTTCACCAGACCTTCACCAATCTGCGCTTCGAAGAATTTGGTCCCGCGCCCGTCGAGGGCCCCATCTATCAGGCGACCGCTGGCGGCCGGATCATCTATTATGCGCCGCAAAGTGAGCATCTTTTGTTCGCCACGGTCTACGACCGCAACGGCGTCAACCTGACCGCGCTGGCGCAGGAACAGGGTGCCACGCGCCGTGTCAAAGCCATCGACCCTGCCAAGGCATTGGCGATCGGCCCTGCAGATGCGCCCACGGTCATCGAATTCACCGACCCCGACTGTCCCTACTGCCAGGCGCTCGATCGCTTCTGGAGCGCCAAGGCAGCAGAGGGCAAGCGGGTAAGGCGTCTTATCTTCTTCGTGAGCGGCATCCACCCGACCGCGGCCGCCAAGGCCGAGCATATCCTATGCTCGGCAGATCGCGAGGCAGCCTTCCGGGCGGCCTATTCCGGCCAGACACCGCCTGTCCTGCGTCAGTGCGCGGAGGGCCGTGCCAAGGTTGCGGAGGATGCCGAGCTGGTCGCCAAAGTGGGCGTTTCAGGAACGCCGACGCTGATCGCGGATGGCAAGCGCATCTCGGGCTTTCAGCAGGCCGAACTCGAAGCGTTCCTCGATCGGCACGCAAAACCTGCGCTTACAAAGGCACCGTCCGATGCGCGGCGCTGAACGAGCGCGCGCCATCGCGACTACACACAATCTCTTGGCGGAGGGCATCCGGCCTGGCCCCAACTGGCCTGCGCGGATGAACCAGGATGCCGGCGGCGGCGGGCTCATGGAGCCGTCCACCGACGCCCCGGCCGACACCGATCTTCCTTCGATGCCGGCAGGCTTTGGTTGGACGGCTCTTTTTTGGAGCAATGCTATGATGCACAAATTTGGCAACAAGGTCCTGGCGGTGGCCAATGTCGGCCTCCCTTTAGGCGCGATGGCCCTGGTCGGTGGCCCGGTTCATGCCTTCTCGGCGCCCGCCCAGGGCGATCTTGGTTACGACATATACGATATCGTCGTGAACCAGGGCGTGAAAGGTCCGATGGGATTTGTGGGCGGCGTCGCCGCCTTCCTGTTCGGCGTCTCGCGCCTTTTCTCGAATATCATGATCGGCATCCCGACCATCGTCGCGGCCGTCTGCCTCATCAAGGCGGACTCCATTCTCCAGACCTTCGGGATGGTCATCTGAGACGCGAAGGTGGGGCAGGCACCTGGCTGACCAGGCGCTTCCCCCACCGGCAACAGGCTGGGGACCGATGGTCGGTTCCTGGAGAATGATACCTTCGAAGGTATCATGAAGCCAAGAGGAGAAGGGCAGATGGACGAACGCCTTCCGCAATATCTGCATCGGCCCGTCCAGATCCTTTGGTTTGGATCTGACGAGTTTCTGCTCGCGACCTCGAGCATTTTCGTGGCCGCGATCGTGGGCGGACTTGTCGGCTGGGCGCTCATCGCTGCCCTTCTCCTTTTCATTCCGTGGAAGCGGACCAAGCCCAAGGGCTATCTCCCCCATCTCGCCTGGCGCTGGGGTCTTGTTTCCTTTCCTTATTATCCGGGTCCTACCCAGACCCGCTTCTTCGAGTGAGCGCCATGGGCATGTTCGGGCACAAAAAGACAAAGGAGGATCCGCTGCTGGGCAAACCGGCGAGCTACGGCATCCATCGCTACCTGCAGGGCTCGGCCAACCTGTTCGAGGAGAACCGCCTGCTCAAGGTCGCCATTGCGGGCATGTTCGGCGTCACCGCCGTGCTGGGCGTGGTCATCTACACGACCAACCAGAATGCCCGGACCGTGATCGTCCCGTTCGGAGCCACCGGCGATCTTCACGTTTCAGGCAATACACCGTCCGAAGCCTATATCGTCGCCATGACGCGCAACATCGTCGCGCTGTCGGGTACCTGGTCGGCTTATTCGGCCGACCGGCAGTTCGAGGAGTTGTTGGGGCTCGTCCACCCCTCCGCCTATGGCGCGATGCGCGACAGTCTCAATGCCATACTCGACGAACTGGCGAACAACCCGACGCTGTCGATCGCCACCTATGTCCGCAACGATCAGCCGGTCCGCTGGACCGCCCATGAGATCGTCGTCCCGGTCGAGAAGGTCCGTGTCATCGGCGGCGTAATCCGCAAATTCCGGGGCATTTTACGCATCGGCTACGGCATCGAAAATGGCCGTTTCTGGCTGACGCGTCTTTCCGAGGAGCAGTTCGATGTCGAAACACGCTAATCAGCGCATGGGAGCATGCGCCGCCGTTTCCGGGCTCATGCTGCTGGCGATCCCGGCCTCAGGCCAGACGCTCCATGCGCTGCCCGATCAGACCAGTCGGATCCGTCTCTCCAACCGCGACATCAACCATGTCGTATGCGAGGGCGGCGAGATCGAGGATATCAAATTCTCGGCCGAAAAAGGTCTTGCCGTCGAGAAAGGCGGATCGGACGCCTGGATCAAGTTCCTTGCCCGCGAGATTGACGATGCAGGGCAAGTGACGCGCAGCTATGTGACGCAGCCTTCCGAATTCTTTGTCAATTGCAACGGCGCGACCTACCCGCTTTATGCCGAACCGGCGGAAATTCCCGCGCAAACGGTGATCCTCGTGCCGGGCGCACGCCAGCGTGCCCAGGCCAATAGCGCCTTGATGGCTGCGCTGGCCGATGAAGATCGCGCCGTCTCCATCACCATGGCCCTGCTCGACGATCGCATCCCTGCCTCGTTCAGCGAGGTCGCGCCGTCGGGTGACGCCGTCAGCATTCCAGCGCTGCCGGGCCTCTCGATAACCGAACAACGCCGTATCGCCGTCGAGGGGGCCGGTCTCTCGGCCTCGCAATATCTTGTGCGAACCACGACGGCGGTGACGCTGGATGAGCGCCAGCTCGTCGATCCCGCCCTTGGGGCAGGCATTTTCTCAATCACGCTCGACCGGGTCCGCCTCGATGCGGACGAAACGGCCCGACTAGTCGTGGTCCACCGGGGAGCCGGGCAATGAGCGGCGACAAGAACAAAGACGCAGCGGAGACGCCGGAAGGCCTGTCGCCCTATCAAGCCCATCTTGCCGCCCAGAGCGCCGAACCGAAGGAGGACGCCGCTCGCCGTCCGTCTCCAGCTTTGCTCGACCTTAAGGCGCAGTGGGCCAAAATGTCGGCGCGGCAGAAACTGCGCGCGCGCCAGCTCGCCGTCGGTGTCGCTGTCGGTGCGCTCGGGATCGGCCTTTACGCGGCATCGGGCAGCAAGGAAGACGTCAAGCCCGCAGATCCCGCCGCATCACTCAACATGGGCGCGGGGCTGCGCGGCGACAGTCTTGAAGTCAAACTGCGTGGGGATTTGAAAAGGGTTCTCGATGGCCAGCAGCTGCTGGGCGACCGGGTCAGTGCGATCGAGGAAGGTAAGGTCATTCCCGGATCAGGTGTCCCGGGAACTGAGGGCAGTCAGACCATGGATGGCGACCTGCCCCCCGCCCTGCCGGACAACGTTCCAGCCCTGCCCTACCCGCCCGACACCGGCGACATCAGCGCGGATGCCGACAGGCTGCCTGCGCCGCCCACCGGGCCGGTTGCGCCGCCTGCCCCGCCTGCGCCTCCGGTCGAAAAAACGGTCGGCGCGATCGGCTCGGCTGCCGGTCCGGTCATGGCCCAGGGCGCGACCGACAATGCCGCATCGTCCAAAAAAAAGAATCGGACGATCTATTTACCGCCTGGTTTCATGAAGGCGCGGCTTCTGACCGGGATCGACGCGCTGGCGAGCCGGGACGCGACCAGTAATCCTGAACCCATCATCGCCAGGGTGCAGGCGCCCGCGGTCCTGCCCAATGAGGTGAAGGCCAATCTAGCTGGCTGCTTTGTGGTCGGCAACGCCACCGGGAGTCTTGCCAAGGAGCGGGTCGAGGTCCAGCTCGTGTCGCTGTCCTGCGTGGATTTCGACGAGCATTCGATCGTCGATCAACCGGTCAAGGGCTTCTTCGTCGATACCGACGGCAAGAAGGGTCTGTCGGGCAAGGTGGTGACGCGCGCCGGGGCGACGCTGGCGCGCGCCTTCATCGCCGGGACCATCAGCGGCATCTCGCAGTCAGTCGAAAGCACGTTCGGCAATACTTCGACCTCAGCGCTAGGAACGGTGCGCACGCTCGATGCCGGCGATGCTGCAAAGACGGGCATTGCCGGTGGGCTCTCCAAATCCTCCGACAAGCTCACCGACTTCTATCTCGATCTCGCCCGCCAGGCTGGTCCCATCGTCGAGGTGGGCGCCGCCAAGGATGTGGTCGTGGTCATCCAGGAGGGTGCCACCCTCGAAATCAAACCCGGCGCGGGAGCCACATTCTGATGTCCGCGCCCATGGGAGACAAAGCCATGAAGATGCTCCGACCCTGCCTCCTCCTGCTGCCCCTTCTCGCGCTGCCCGGCTGCGCGACCATGGGATCGGTGATGTCACCCTATAGCGAGAAATTCTCGTGCAAGAATAGCGACCATGGCCAGTGCATTCATCCGGGCCAAGCCTATGCCGATGCGGTCGCGGGCCGCGCCTCAAAATCCGATCCTGCCGTCACCCTTGATCACAAGCTGCTCGCTCCGGACAAGAAGCGGGCCCGCAGCATAGACAAGGGGCCCGCCAGGGCTGCGGCGACACCCTCGGCTATGGCGCAACCTGGCCAGCGCCATGTCGGCGCGCTGATCGAGGCTCCCGGATCGCCGATGCTGCGCCCTTCGCGCACCATCCGGACATTGATCCTTCCCTATGCCGACAAGCAGCGCCCCGACCGGCTCTATATGGCGCGCTATATCTATTCGATCATCGACCGGCCCGCCTGGGTCGTAGGCGACTATCTGGTGGAACCGGGCGGGCGAACGCCTGCGCCACCGGTGCTGCGCACGATGCGCGAGCCCGAACCGGGCAGCACAGACGTGCCGACGCAAGAGGCCATGCCGCTTACCATCCATCCGGAGAAACGGCCATGAGCGCGCGGCCCGGCCACAAGGGTCTGAGCTATCAGCGCCTGCGCGCCGCCGTGACCCGCGACGCCTATTCGGATTTCCTGCCGATGGTCGCCTGGGTCGAAGAGGAGGAAGCTTTCCTCTGCATCGACGATGGCTGGGGCCAGGCCTGGGAGCTTGTGCCGTCCGCCTATATGTTCGCCCATGTGCAACAGGCGTTGCTCGGACTGCTCAACATTCATTTCCCCGAAGGCACGGTCCTCCAGCTTATCACCTTCGCCGATCCGCTGATCGACCCGGCGCTTGACGCCTATCTCGATATGAAGGTCCGGCCAGACCCGCTGGTCCAGGCTTCGGCCCGGCGTACGGCCGACTATCTGCGCGGTGGTACAAGGGGCCTGGATGCACTCCATGCCATCCCGGTACGCGACTTCCGGTTGTTCCTCGCAATCAAGACGCGGGTGAAGCTCGGCGCGGACCTGCGCCGCCAGGTGGAAGAGCAACTGGCGAAGATGGGCATTCGGCGTTTGCCGCCCGACGAACTCATCAGCGTCTATCGCCGGATCTTCAACGGCGTCTTTGCGCCCGCACCTGGTGTTTTCCTCAGCGAGAGCATGGGCGGCATGCCCGCCCCGTCGATCGCGCGGCAGATTATCGAGGCCGGACCTGACCTCTGCTTCGAAGGCCCCGAGGTGTTCCTGGGCAACCAGGTGGCGCGCTGCCTCACGCCCAAAGCGCCGGCGCGCCGGATCACCGCCGAGCGCGCCAACCGCCTCATGGGCGGGATGCGCGGCTCTGCGGAGGACAGCGACCAGATTGGTGGGCCATTCCTCTATTGCCTCTCGGTCCTGTTCGATCATTCGCAGTTCGAAATCCACAAGAGGGCGCAGATCCTCTCGGCGCAGAAGGCCGCGGGCAGTTTCGCGGTCGAGGTCGGCAAGCAGATCGAGGAGATCGGCTGGATCTTGGATGAAGCGTCCAACAGCCGGTTCGTGTCGGTGATCCCTACCATGTGGGTATTCGGCCGCGACAGCGCCCAGGCCCGCGAGATGGCGGCGCGCGCCAAGCGACTGTGGGAATCAGAACCCCTGCCCTTCATGGTGCAGGAAGAAAGCTATCTGCTTCCCGTGCTGCTCGCTGCCAGCCTGCCCTTCGGGCTTTATCCCGAAAAGCAGACAATCAAACTGTTGGAACGCGATTTTCGCATGGCCGTGAAGGCCGCCAGCCTCATGGCGCCGGTCCAGACCGATTTTCGCGGCGGCGGCCGCCCGGCTCTCCTCTACGTAGGCCGCAAGGGCCAGCTCATCACGCTCGATCTCTTCGACCCGCGCATCAACAATTATAATTTCATTGTCTCGGCCGAAAGCGGCGCAGGCAAAAGCTTCCTGCTCAATAATTTGTGCCAGCAATATTATGCGCAGGGCGCTCTCATCCGCATCATTGATATCGGCGGCAGCTACCGCAAGCTCTGCACGCTCTGCTCTGGCCGTTATATCGACATCGGCGAGGAGCGCCTGGTGCTCAACCCTTTCGACATGGGGCTGGCGCTCGATGGCGAGGACAAGCAGTCGGCCATTGCCATGGCGGTCGCGATCGTCGCGGAAATGGCGAACGCCTCGACCCGCAAGCCCGTCACCACATCGGAATGGAACCTGCTCAAGTCCGCCATCCAATGGACCGTTGATAGCGGGCGCGGCGACGACGGCATCGACGCGGTGCGCCATTGGCTCGGCCGCTATCCCGACAATGCCGCCTCCGACCTCGACCGGGTCGACCATCTGGTGCCGGTCGCGCGCGAACTGGCGTTCAATCTGCGCGATTTCGGGTCGCAGGGCGCCTATGGCCATTTCTTCAACGGTCCTTCGACGCTCGACATCTCGCGCGATGAATTCGTGGTGCTGGAGCTCGAACGCTTGAAGGCGCTGCCTGATCTGTTCAACGTGATCGTCATGGTGGTGGTGAACGCGGTCACCCAGGAACTCTATCTCTCGGCGCGCGACAAGCCCCGCTTCGTGCTGTGCGACGAGGCCGCGCAGTTCATGACACGCAGCGACGGGCAGGACCTCTCCCGTCTCGCCGAGGCATTCGGCCAGGGCTATCGCCGCGCGCGCAAATATCAGGGGAGCTTTGGCATCGTGCTCCAGAGCATGAACGACCTCATGCTCTTTGGCGGCACCGGACAGGTGATCCTGGAAAATGCCGCGACCAAATTCCTGCTCCAAGGCTCCACCTATGACAAGGCGGTGGACAACAAGATCCTCGACTATTCAGGCTTCGTCCTCGATCTCTTGAAATCGGTCCGGAACGCCAAGCCCAACTATTCCGAAGTGTTCATCGACAGTCCATTGGGCCTGGGAATCGCGCGACTGGTGGTCGACCCCTTCAGCTACTGGATCAATACTTCAGCGCCCAACGAGGTTGCCGCGTTCGAGGCGCTTGTGCGGGCCGGTCGCAATCCGCTGGAGGCAGTGTGCGAACTGGCCGGTGTCGATCCCGCCCAAATACTGGCCGGAAATTGTCGCCAGGGCGGGAGGGCGGCATGACGCATAAGCCTGTAACCCATCCCGATCAGCTGGCGCTCGACTGGGAAAATGACCCGGCGATCGAAGCGATGATCGAAGCGCGTGTCGCCCGTCGCGCCGAGGCCGCCGCCTTCCATTGGCGACTGCGGCTTGTGGCCATCGAAACCTGCATGATGGGCAGTCTCGTCATCGTGGCAGGCACAGCGCTCGGTCAGCCGCCGCTCCAGACCATACGGGCGGGCATTCTCGTGGCTACCGCCTGTTGTGCGAGCGGCATGCTGCTGATCGGTCTGTCAGGCGCATGCGGGATGGTCTTCTCGCGCTTCAAACAGTGGAGGGCGCGATGAAGGCCGATCACGCCAATGGCTTTGATCATGGCCTGGACGTCGGAGACGATGTCCATGGGCTTCTTGCCTATGCGCGCAGCGTGAGCGATCCGGCGCTGGGTGTGGACGCGGTCGCGCGGGCGATCGTCACGGTCATCCAGGCGGAACGCCGCTTTGCGCGGCTGTGCTACACCCTGCTGGTGACCGGCGGCATAGCCAATGCCTCGTTTTGCGCGTTCGCGGCAGCGTGGATCCTCCAGGTTCCGCTGGTCGAAGCCATCTTCATAGGGATCTGCGCCGGCATGGGCGCGAGCTCCACGGGTCTGATCCTCATTCCCTGGGACGCAATCGCCCAGCGCCTTCGTGATTTCACCCAGCGGTGGAGGCGGTCGTGAACGGCATCTTCTCAAGCACGCCCGCGCCAGGGCCCATCCGCCTCCTCATCGGCAGCCAGGGCCTTGCGCTCGTGCAATCCTGTATCGCCTGGCAATCGCCCGCCATGCCCGCGGTCTTTCGCATTCTTGGCGCGGCCATAGCGATCATTGCGACAGCAGCCCTCGTCAGCGCCGCGATCGGCGAGGGGCGCGAGAACCGTGCGCCATATTGGAGACGGCGTCGTGATCGCTAGAACCACGGGCCCAGGGCGCCCTCGTCATGCCCTATGGGCAATAGCGCCCTTGGCGCTGATGACTGGACTGCTGGCGCACGCCCCCGTCACAGCCGCGACCAGCATTATCGGCCGCACCTGGCCGATCGCCGAGCCCGACGCGCTGAGCGAGATCGAAAGCCGCGCCGCGCATGTCCCGGACATGAAAGCCGCCTTTGGCCCGCGCGAGCGCTGGTCGGCGATGAAACCTGCCACGCTCGGCATCACCCGCGCCGATCGCCACCGAACGGTGGTGCCCTTCTACACCCTCGATCAAGATATCCGGCTGCCGGGCGGAAAGCTGCTTTACGCCAAAGGCTATAGCTTCAATCCGCTTGCCTATGTGTCACTGCCCCAACGGCTGATCGTCGCGCACCCCAGCGACCTGGCCTGGGCGCTGCGCACCGCAAGGCCCGCCGATTTCATCCTGCTCGCCGCCGGTGGTTTCTCCCAGGCGGGAGATACACATGCAGATGCGATCACATTGGGTGAGCGTCACGGCCGGGCGCTGTTCCTGCTCGAAGAGCGCGTGAAGGCGCGGCTCGGCCTGACGGTCGCACCGGTGATCGTCGCGCAGGCGGGCCAAAAGCTGGTGCTGACCGAGGTCGTGATTGCCCCAAGTCCGCGGAGGGCTGCGCGATGAAGATGCTCTCTGTCCGAAGCGTTTTGACGCTCGGCTCGGCCCTCGCGGCATTGGCGATCGCGTCCCCCGCTTATGCCTCCAAATGCGAGGCAGGCACGATCTTCAATCCGATCACCAAGGTGCGATGGAACTGCATCTTCCCGATCACCATCGGCGGGGTAAAGGTGGGTCCGACCGACCCGCTCGGCAAGGCGCTCGACGCGCAATCGGCCTCCAAGCCTTTATGCGCGTGCCACAAGGGCGTGACATTCTGGTTCGGCGTCAAGGTCAGCTTCTGGTCGCCCAATCGGATGGTCGATGTTGTGACCGAGCCCGGCTGCATGATGGCGCTGGGCGCTGACATCATGCCGACCGGCGGCAGGCTGCAGGGCAGCCAGACCAGCATTGCCGACGGCACCAACACGCGCAAGATGTTCGCCCAGATGCACTATTATATCGCGCCGGTCTGGAAGATGCTCGACATGTTCACCGACCTGCCCTGCATCGAGGATGACGGCTTCGACGTGGCCATGATCACAGAGGTACTGCCGACCTGGCAGTCGGCGACTTTGGGCGCGATCATCCAGCCAGAGGCAATCCTGTTCGGCAATCCGGCCGCTGGCCTTGCCTGCATGGCCGACAGCGCCGCGGCCGCTGCGGGCAAGGTCGTCGATCCGCTCTTCTGGTGCATGGGATCCTGGGGCGCGACCTATCCGATCGCTGGCGACATCCATTTTGGCGACAGCGTCGAGGCCTGGGCGGGGCTCGCCGCGCGCGGCGTCTTCATGATGGGGCGGCTTGGCGCCCTTACCGTCAATTCAGCGGACGGCTGCTCGTTCATCCCGCAGCCGGTCTGGACCAAGAGCCGCTACAAGTTCCAGCTGATGGAACCGGTCAAGGGCGGCCAGTGCGTCAACGTCGGGCGACCAGGCGCGCTATGGACCAGTGCCAAACATGCACCGGGCAAGGACAATGCCCAGTTCATGCTGTTTGAAAAGACGATCTGCTGCGCCGGGGTTTCGACGCCATGAACAGGTCGCCTTTCCCGATCCGCATGCCCTCGCCTGGCATCAGCCGATGGTCTGCCCGTCATTCCACCGAGCCAGGCGTTCCCCATGCGGTCAGGCCAGTGTCGCATCCCCCCTGCGGCACCGGTCGGACGGTTGGCGTGGCCACACATGCAGACGATCATGCGGCGCGCCCCTCTTCGCCGCATGTCGTCGTGGCCACGCAGACCGTTTTTGAAGGCCAGGCTGTATTCCGGGCAGAGCGTGCCGACCCTGTTTCAGCTATATTTCTATTCCGGCTGCGGCGCGGGTCGCGGCAGATCAATCTGGTCGAGCACCGGCCATGAGGCCAGCGACCCTCGTCCTTGTCGCAGCGCTCAGTCTGCCGAGTCCCCTTCATGCGCAGACCGCGCAGGACCGCGCCCGCGCTGCGGCGGCCGCCGCGCGGGCGAAGAGCGCTGACAGCGACGCGCTGCTGGGCAATTATGTGACGCCGGGTCTGGCGGGACAGGCGATCACCACGGTCGACACCAAAAAGACCTTCACCCCCAATCTTGCCTGCCAGAAAAGCGCGACGCTGCTCGAACTGCTCGCCCAGCCCAGCGCCACCGGCGATATCGGCACGCTCAGCATCTCGCGCGACAGCGATCTTGACGGGAGCTTCGATGAAGCACTGACCGTTCCGGTCCCCACATCCGGTATTTGCGCCAATGGGATCATCTCCTGCGCGCCGGGCAGTTGGGACGCGTGCCGCTTCTTCCGCTGGGACACTTCTACGTCCGGGGCACTGAAGCTTTCGCAGGTCGAGCTGACCGATCTGGCCGGTTGTTACTGCGTCAACAATAGCTGCGGCAGCAATCTGGTCTGGGGCAATATGGCCTCGATCCTCAAGGATCTGGGCGGCGGCGTTGTCGGCGCGCTCACCACGGCCGATCCGCGTATCGGCATCGCGCAGGCGTCCATCGATGGCCCGCTCATCCGCTATACCGGCGCGCAGACCACAGCCTGCACGGCGCAACCGCAAATCGGCGCCACGGCCTACAAGGCCAATCCGGGCGCCATGGCGGGCGACGCCTATGGCGCCGCGCAAACGAGCAGTATTTTCCAGGCGCTTGTCCAGTCGTCGACCGGAACCGGCACGTCGCAGGTGCGCCGGAGTTGCGCCATCACCCGGCAGATCACGCAGGAAGAGATGACCGCCGAGATGATCATCGATCGCGTGGCGGGCGGCTACGCAACCTTCGCGGCAGACCCAAACAGCCGCACCTTCGTCATGGGCTCGCCCACCGACAATAGCCTGTCTGGCGGATCCTGCACGCTTATCGATTTTCACATGACATTGCGGGTCAAGGACGCAGCAAGGCTTCAGCAACTACTTCTGACCCGCTTTGGCGGGGACGACTGGGCTCAGATCAGGATCGATGGCGACCTGGTTGGCTCAGGCCCGGAAGTCTGGACCGGATCGGGACCGCCGCCGGGCAAATGCGAGAAGAAGAGCGCCTTCTATGTCGATCCTGGTCTCGATCTCACCTCCAGGCTGACGCAAGGCGATCATGATATCTGGTTGCGGGTCGCGGTCGCCGATGGCGGCGAAGCCTATGCCGCGATTGAGGCGAAAGTGGATGCTGGCTGCAAGACGAGCGAACAGCTTGTCGATAGCTGTTCAGGCTATGCAGCCAATAATGCCTGCCGTCTCTATGATGAAGATGTCGATGGCGTCATCACCTATCGCAACGGCGTCAAAACCGGGCTCACCCCCCTGCCCCAGACCCGGTTGATCGGCACCGGCGCCTGCGCGACCACGATCAGCCGCGCCTTCTTCGAGCGCCAGCGCAGCTACACCTGCACGGTCGATAGCGGCGCGGTCCCGCAGCCCGATCTATCCCGCGGCACCTATATCATCGATCATTCAACCGAGACTTTGCTCGCTGATCAGGTGAAGAATGCCGATGGCAGCCAAAGCCTGACAACCCGCAATTTCTCCTTACCCGTGTCCGGTAGCGTCAATGCGTGCGAGCCCATCTGCAAGACCCGCAAGGCGCAGGTCAATATAGCCGCAGCCCCCGATGGTGTGACCGGTTCCAGACAGAGTGATCCCATGGGCTGGGACTATTTTTATCACGCCTGCCAGGACAATGGTGTCTGCCCTGCGGGCGCGGGCGAGGAATTGGTGCAGGGCTGCGGCTGCATCGATGATTTTCCCGAAGCGGTGGTGATGATGCAGACCGTGCGCCTGGGCGGTGCCGACATGGTCTGCACGAGTGCCATGAGATGAGGCTGCTGCGTGCCTTTGCCCTGGGGCTCATCCTCCTCGTCGGCGCTGTTTCCTTGTTCCCCGGCAGCGCGAGCGCTCAGCAGCTTTGCGCTGTCGATCTTAACGGCAATGGCGATGCGGCGGACGACGGCGAAACGGCAAGCTGCCACCTGATCGATATGGGTGGATGGATGTGCCCCATTGGCGAAACGCCGTGCCTGGCGGATCAAGGTGGAGCAATGCGCTGCCCGCTCGGCGATCAATATGCCTGCGCTGTGCCGGCCAGCGGCGGGGCGCCAAGCTGCTCGGCCAATGCCTGTATCGACACCAGCGCCAATCCGATCGTCGAGGAGCCGGTGGTGGATGATCCCGGCGTCGTGGCCGACGGCGCCGTCGATGCCGATGGCAATTGCCTTGGCACGATCGAAATCTTCTCCGGACGCGCCGCGCGTTGCCGTCCTGCCGGACTCAGCACCACCTTCCAGAATTGCTGCAAGGACAAGGGGAAAATCGTGAAGGACGGCATGGGCGGTTCGATCTCGTCGATCACGACGAAGATCGCGGTCGCCAAGGGCGTCTTCACCGGTATGAAAGCCGCCTACACCGCCTTCAGGGCAGGCGCGACCGCAAGCCAGGCGGCAAGTGCCGGCGCCAATGCGATCATCGTCGGCATCGATCCCACATCGATCGCGATCAGTCTTGCGGTCAATTTCATGATCGATCTCCTGCTCCAGGGCTGCGACCAGCAGGATATGGAAGTGGGCATGCTGCGCGGTTCGGGCATGTGCCATGAGATCGGCAGCTATTGTGCGTCGAGCATTCTTGGCGTGTGCGTCCAGAAGGCCCGGGGCCATTGCTGCTTCAACACCAAGCTTGGCCGTATCATCCAGGAACAGGGCCGCCCGCAGTTGAAGGCGTTCGATGCTCTTGGCTGGAGCACCGCCAAACAGCCCTATTGCCGAGGTTTGAGACCGGAAGAATTCCAGGCGCTCGATTTCAGCAAAATGGACCTCTCCGAATATTATGCGGAAATCGAGGCGCGCGCCCAATCCGACATCCAGATCGACATGAAGGACAAGATCGATGCCCATATGCAGACGATCAGCAACTAGCCGCGCCCTGCTTCTGGCGGCTCTCGCGCACTATCCCGCATCGGTGCGAGCAAGTGAACCGCAGGCTGTGGCCGAACAGCCGACGAGCGCAAATGCGCGTACGCGCATCCAGGATCAGGGTGACGCGGCTATGGAGCGCGTGAAGCGGGCTGCCGCCAAGGCCAAGGCTTCAACGAAAGCCTCGCCCGTTCTGCCCTCAAAAGCCGACGCTGGCGCGGAGCGCCGCGCCTTCGAGGGGATCAACAGGCGTAAGCAGGATCCCGCCATGGCGGATCGCGTCAAGGCAGACGTCGCGGCGGCACGCAAAGCCCTGGCCATCGAACGGGAGACCGCCAGTCGGCGTATCGCGCAGGCCCTGGGTCTTGAACAGCCAGAAGAAGCGGCATTGGCGGGCGTCGTGTCCGGCAGCAGCGCGAACCAGTGGGTCCCGCTACTGTTCGCGTCCTCCTCCATGCCGGTTGAAACATTGCGCACTTATGCAGGGCAGCTCGAACAGGTTGGCGGCGTGATGGCTTTTCGCGGCATGCCGGGCGGGATGCGGCAGGTTGGACCGATGGCGCAACTGTCGGCCGCGATACTGCGCCGCGATCCGGGATGCGAAGGTCCCGCCTGCGCCATGCGCGACGTGCAGCTGATCGTCGATCCACTGGTCTTCCGGCAGCATCGCGTCACCCAGGTGCCCGCACTGGCGATGATCCCGGGCGATCCGACCCGGCCCTATTGCGAGCGCGACGAGGCGAGCCCGCGCGCAACGCATCTCGTGCTCGGCGATGCTGCCCTGTCCGGGCTTCTTGAGGAATATGGCCGCCTTGGCGGCAAGGCGGAGGTGCAGGATGTTCTTGCTCACATGGCGCGCCGGTAACCGGGTCTGGCGCGAACTCAAGGATCTGCCGCTGCGCGCAGCCGTGGCGCTCGGCGCTGGTGGCCTTGGGCAGCCGGCCCGTCCGGGTCAGCTCTTCAAGGCCTATGGGATCGTGCTGCCGATCGGGCTCTTTGCCTGGTGGGCGATGCCGCAGCTCACATTGGTCATGACGCCCTCCATCAATGCCTGGGTCGTGCACCGCTCCCCCGGCCCGATCCGTCACGGCGACCTCGTCTCGTTCCTTCTGTCCGATCCGCTTGCTGGCCCCAAGCCAGTGAATGTCACCAAATATGCGCTGTGCTTGCCAGGCGACCGGATCATGATGGTTGAAAAGCCTGCCACCCTGGACCGCGGTTGGACCGGCTGCTACTATTGCAACGGCAGGCTGATGGGCATCGCCAAGCCATTAGCACGCAGCGGCAAGCGGCTCGACCATTGGCGGCCGGAAAGTCCGCGCATTCCCGATGGCATGATCTTCGTCGGCTCGCGCCATCCCGATGGATATGACAGCCGCTATTACGGTCCGGTTGCCATCGAGCGGCTCATCCGCATGGAGAAGCTGCTGTGAAGCGCCTCCTCGCTCTGGGTGCCCTGCTGCTGCTGCCCGTCGATATTGCGGGTGCGCAGGCCACCTCTTCAGGCGCGGGCGATCGCGGGACGCGGGGCTATTGGTGGTATGAAACCCCCAAGGCCGACGCTGCGGAAAAGGCGGACGATGATGCAATTCCAAGACCCATCATACCGCCGATGGTTGAACTGGCCAAATGGGCGCCGCCCCGGATCGCCAAGCTGATCGAACAACAGCGCGACTATGCCGCCACCGTTTTGACGATCGACGCGGTCGCCGACTTCTGGCGGCTGCAGGATTTTGCCCGGCGCAAGGCACGCGCCTTTGCCGGCGTCACCCAGCTTGCGATGCTCACCTATCCGCAGCTCAATGCCCGCGCCGCCAATCCAATGGTCGGCGAGGCCCGCGATGCGCTGGGCGCACATAAGGATCAGGTCCGCCGCCAATATCTGCGCGCACATGCCGGCGAATTTGCGCTGGTCATGTTCGCGCGGGACTCCTGCGGCTACTGCAAGGTGCAATGGCCGATCGTCCAGCGGTTCCAGGAGGATATGGGCTGGCAGGTCAGCCTCATGGATCTCGACCGCAAACCCGAACTCAGCCAGCGTTTCGGGGTCGAGGTCACGCCGACCACCATGGTGATCCGACGGAACAGCGCACAGCGCATGGTGATCGCCGCGGGGGTCGAGACTTATCCCAATCTCGCCCAGATGGCCTATCAGGCGGTCCGGCTGCTGCGCGGCGACATCCGGCCCGAACAATGGTTGACGGGAGCCGGCGAGGAAGACGGCTTCTTCGATGCGCTCGCCAATGGACCCGTCTCCGCGACCGATCCGCGCGTGATCGGCGGCGACCTCGTCGATGCCCAGGGGCCAAGGCCGTGACGCGCCTCGGGCAGGCCCTGTTCGCCTGGGCGCTTTTGCTGACCACATGGGTGCAGACGCCCGCAACAGCCGCTGCGCAGCCGACGGATCGCGGCCTTGCCAGGCGAGCCGCCATTCATCCGGTGTCGACAGATGCAGACATGCGTCTCTGGCTGGCCCGCGTGCCGGTGACGCGAGACTTTCCTGCCGATTTCGAGATCCTGCTGCGTGGCCAAGCGTCGCTCTACACTGTCGAGATGAGCACATCGCCCGGCTGCCTGCCATGCGGCGATCTGTGGACCAAGCTTTCCGCTTTCCGCGCCCGCTATGGTTGGCAGGTCCGGACGCTGGGGCAAGAGGAAGCGATGCTGCGATCGGGACGTCTCGGCCTTCCTTGGGTCGGAAACCCGGTCGCATGGGTGCGCCCGCTTGCCGACCCGAACCGCATGGTGCCGATCGCGATCGGCACTGACCATAGCGCCAATATTGGTCGCAACGCCTGGCTTGCCGCCCGGATGCTGACCGGAACACCGGCAGCAGTGGGCGTGCGCGCCATGTCGAAATTCACCGGGATCGTCGGCGTGAGGGCGCTGACCTCCTCTAACCCAAAGCGACGCTGATCATGGCGGGGCGGCGTCACATGTCCATTTTCATCAGGAAGCCTGCCATGAGACATCATTCACGTCGTCTGGCCCTCGCCTTCTCCATCCTCGTCGCTTCATGCGGCCAGGCGGCCCCTGCCTATGCGCAAAGCTGGGCCGAAAGCTGGTTCGATAATGTCACCTATAGCTCGCCAGGCAGCTTCGAGGACCAGACCCGCGGCTATGTGACCGCGGGCGGCATGTCGGGCCGCGTCGATGTCCATGACGACTATCTGATGAGCCTGACGCTTCCCAAGGTGAAGGCGGGCTGTGGCGGCATCGACATGTTTTTAGGGGGCATGTCGTTTCTCGACCCCGACTATCTGGTCCAGAAGCTGGAGACGATCCTGCAGGCCGCGCCGGCCGTCGCTTTCCAATATCTGCTCGAAACCCTCGACGAGAAAATGGGTAACATCATCTCGAAGATGGAGGCAGCGACCAATTACCTCAATTCCATCCAGGTGAATGATTGCCGCCTCGCCAATCGCATGGTTCAGATTGCCAGGGGCGATGATAATATGTCTGGGATCGTCGAGGAGATGACCGGCTACAAGTCGATCCGTGCAGGCTATGCCAATAGCTGGCAACAGAGCCGCGAGAAGATCCAGGCCAATAAGGGCAATCCCACCGAGGATCTGAAGGACGCGCTCGCCAATTGCCCGGCCGAGGTCACCGAGATCTTCAGGACCGGTTCGCTGCTGGCGCATGCCGCCGCGCGCGTCGGGGCGTCCGATTGGGCGGGCGTGATGCGCGCACGGGTGGGCGATGTCTATATGCGCTGGGATGATAAGGACAAGGTGCCGCTCTTCTCGGCAATCCCCGCCTGCCCACGCCAGGATAGCGAGAGCGCCGATGATTTCCTGACCGGACGGGTGCCTACCCGCGCGCTCAACATTCCCGCGACCGCTTCGGATTGTTCGGTGAACGGCGCCGGGCGCGGCGCGCTGCTGCTGGCGCGCGAAAGGATGGAATCGGTGGCCGCCAAGATTCGTACCCGCGCCGCGTTGACGACAGAAGAAAAGCAGTTCGTCGCCAATGTACGGACCTTGCCGGTCTATCGCCTGCTCGAATGGGGCGTGCGGCAGGGCCTGACCGACAGCGTGATCGCCGACACCGACGAGCTGGTCGCCCTCACCCTCGCCTATCAGATGCTCAATGATCTGACCCGCTCGATCGACTTTGCGCTGCAAAACGCAGAGCGCGGCGTGACGACGGCGGGCGCGGCTGACGCGGACAACAGCAATATCTGCCAGACCCGCATCCTGACCAAGGGCATCGAGCAGCTAAGCGAACTGCGCGACGAAGTGTTGCGCCAGCGCGCGCAGATGCGCCAGTCCTACATCGCGGCCATGAACCAGGCGAACCTCTCGGCAAATTATGCCGGGGTGGTGCGCCAGCGCGACCGTGATGCGCGTGACGCCGCTGGCGCCAACGCCAATCGCAACCGGTGAGGCGAGCCATGCGTCATCTCATCCGCCTGGCATGCGTCCTGTTCGGCTTGCTCGCCGCCACGCCCGCGCTGGCGATCGATGCCAGCTATCACACTTGGGACGGCTTCTCCGAGACCGTTGATGCGTTTCACTTGGTGGCGATGATCTTCGGTGATCCGCGCTATGAAACACTGGTTTTGATTGTCGCGGTGGTCGGCATCGGCCTTGGCGCGGTTATCGCCAGCATTCGGGGTGCCGGCATGGGCCTGGTTGCCTTCGGCTTTCAGATGCTGGTCGGCATCGGACTGTTTGCCGGGATGATCGCTACAACCGGCACGGTCCACATCTATGACCGGGTGCGCAACGCCTATCAGCCGGTCGGCGACGTTCCCAATCTCATCGTGCTGGTTGCCGGCGTCACCAACCTGATGGAGCGGGCGCTTGCTGAAACGATCGATGACAACACCACCGATCCCAATGCCAAGCTGGAATTTGGTGCAGGCGGCCATGCGTTCGACCTGTTCCTCAATGCAGTCTCGCCGCGCAGCCCGATCGTCGACACCTTCCTTGATGCAACGGTGAAGGATTATGTGCGGCAATGCTATCCGGTCGCGCGTGTCTCGCCGGCCTATGGCATTGATGACGATCAGCTGTTCCGCACCTCGACCGACCTTCCCGCCTCCTTTGCGGCGATGGCGGGCCCTGCGACCTTCTCGACCGTCTTCACGTCGAGCGACAAGGGCGGGACGACGATGAGCTGCGATGCAGCCTGGGACCATATTGCCGACCGTCTGTCGGATGCCACAGCGTTCGACGCTTATAGCGACCAAGTCTGCGCGCGCACCGGGTTCGATGTGAACCAGGCCAGTCAGCGCGATCGCTGCCGCCAGCAGATCGACGCGCTGGGCGACATGATGCTGGGCCAATCGATGAGCCGGCAGACGTTCCTCACCAACATCCTGCTCGGTCAGACGGTCGGCGATGTGTTGTTTGAGGATTCGCCTGCAGCCACGGCGCGGGTCATGGCGAATCGGGCGATCGTGTCCAACGGGCTTGCGACGCTTTCGACGGCCAATGCGTGGATGCCGACCATCCGGGCTTCGGTTTTCGCGATCATGCTGATGATGATGCCGATCGCGCTGCTGTTCATCCTGACGCCGATCAACCTGCGTGTTGCAAGCTTCGCGCTCGGCCTGTTCGTGTTTGTCGCGCTCTGGGGCGTGATCGATGCCGGCATTTACCAGCTCACCCTTGGCCGGGCGATGGATGTGCTGGCCGAACTGCGCGCGACCAACGTCGCGGCGGATAGCTGGATCCTTGCGCCATCGGCGGCAATGAAGGCGCTGGCCATTTTCGGCTCGTTCCGAACCGCAGCCGCGGGCCTGGCGGGCGCGTTCGTGTTCACCGTGTTCCGCTTTTCTGGCAATATGTTCACCGCGTTCACGTCAGGCATGCTCGGTGTCCAGGGCCAGGGCAGCATGGCGGCGGCAACCGTCGGGACCAGCGAGGGCTATGCCTCGGCACTGGAGGCGCAGGCTTCGGCCGGTGGCACGATGGCGCGGCGCTCCACATCGGCGGGGTTCGGCGATTTCGGCGAGCGCAGCAGTTTTGGGCTCGACCGCGCATTTTCTTCAGCCGGGTCGGTCATCGGAGAGCATGGCGGCGGCGCGACCGGAACGGCGGCGTTCGGGCTGGGCCGGGCGGATGCCGCACGGGAACTGGGCGGGCTCTCCCCTGCCCTAGTCGGACGGGATTTGAACGATCCTGGCACGGCCAGCGCCATCCGGGCCAATGCCGCAACATCCGCTATCCACAATTTTGCGCAAGGGGATGCGCTGCGCAAGCTTGGCACGAGCTACTTCGGCGAAGGCCAGGGCGGCGAACGCGCTTTTGCCGCCTTCGCGCAGAATATGGTGCAGTGGAAGGCGTTCGGCGACAGCCAAGCCTATGAGATGATGCAATCGGGGGCGAAGCGGCATTTTGAGCGCAGCGGCTATGATGCAAAGGATGCGGCGCTCAAGGCGTCGACCGTGATCGCCCAGGCCGGTGCTGATCCGACCTTCGCCAAGATCACGGCCAACGCCTTCGATCAGGAACAGATGCTTCGCAATGACCTGACTGCCGCGCAGACGCAGGTCGGCGCGATGGAGGGACGACGCGACTATGCCGACGACCGGGTTGCGGCGGTCGAGCGCGGCAATGTCGCGACGGAACAGGCCCATCGCACCGGGCATAATCAGGGCCAGCGCGAAGCCGCAGGGATGCTCGGTCTCTCGGTCACCGAGACCAGCCGGCGCATCGGGTTCATCAATGCACTTTCGGGCGAAGCGCGATCGAGCGCGATCAGCCAGCTGTCGCGCTCTACAGGGCGCAACGAAGCGCAGGTGCTGCGCGCGCTGGAAGGCTATAATGCCGCTGTTCAGGTCGGCACTGCCGACGGAGCAACAGCGCAAGCCGTGCGCGAGGGCACGAGTGTCTATAGCCGCACGCGCGAGGCCGCTGGTTATGATTTTGCCGAGCGGTCGGGCAAGCTTGATGCCCAGCGCGAGATCGGTCCTGATGGCGTGCGCAGCGCGGCCCAAATAGGCGAGCAGCGGCGCCAGGCAGACAATGCCGGTTTTGCACAAGGCGCCGCTGCCGCTGGTGTATCGGTGCGAGAAGCCGCGCGTCTGGATTCTTTCATTCGCACGCTGGCGGGCACTGCCGGAAACCAGGTCGATATGGCTGAAGGCGGTGCGGAAGGCATTGCCGATCGCGCGCGCAACGAGCGACTGACCGGCATCGTCGACAAGGAGCGCCTCACCCGCACCCAGGCACTGCTGCGCGAGCATGGCGTGGAGATGTCGAAGCGCCAGATCGCCATGGACCAGAATGGCGACATCGGCCTCAACCTGACGCCGGAACTGGCCGCGCAGATGTGGCGCGGCGGCCTGATCAACGAAAGCCAGCTTGGCGCGATCGCCAATGGCGGGCATGCCCGGTTCAGTTTTGCCCATAATGATCTGCTCGTCTCCAGCAGCACCGGGTTCAGCCAGTCTGCGCGCAACGATACCAGCACGCGGTTCGAAGCCGGCAAACAGGCGGGGCCGGACACGATCGAGCATTTTCTGGGCAGCGGGGCGCAAGGCCAGACCGCCATGGCCAACTGGTTGCGCGGCGGGTTCGAGATGGATCGGCGAGGTGACTGGCGGCTGAAACCGCAGGTCGCCGATACGCTGGAGCGCGACGTCACCGCGATTATGGTTCAGACAGGGTGGAACAGATCGCTATCGCGGATGGCAGAACATCAAACTGCAGACAATCAGACCATATCGGGCGATCTTACCGCTTCGGCAGCACGAGCTGTAGGAGCCGACGGTGGAAGCAAGGACCACAAGGGCAGCGGTAGAGGAAGCGCTGCCGGTTCGCTCACGGGCAAGGTCGGAATGGATATTGTGGATCGCGGAAGCGCCGCCGTATCCGCGCAATCATCAATCGATATTGTAAATTACGACGTTCGGGAAGCAATTGCTTCGGCTGAAAAGGCCGCTGCTCGAACCAGCAGACCAGAAGAGACTTTTGCGAAATATCTGAGTGAGCAAGTGCTTGGTGATGATGGCTTGCGCAACCGATATTTGAGGCAAGCGGATGCAGGTCGTGGGACCGTTGATGTCACAGGCCCAATAACATCAATCGAGCAGTCGTCGATTCTTAGTTCCGGTCGATTGCTGTTCGATCGCGACAATGGAATGGCGGACGGAGATTCCAGCTTTAAGGAGCGGAGGGATCCATGATGTCAGTCTTTGATCACGCCGAGATGGCGAAGGTGGCGGAAACCGGACCGAGCATCAAACGGATCAGTGTAGGGATCCATCGTCGGCGTTTGCGAAGGCTGTCCCCGCGTGATCACCCATTCGCCGCACGAAACCTTGGCTTTCAAAAACCCATAACCGAGAACCGCCACGACCGTGATCGGATTGAAGATGAAGATAAGCAGCACCATCGCGGTAGCCACGGACGTATTAATCCGATCGTACGGGATGGTTATCATGATTTCCAGGCCAATCCAGTACAGCAGCGCCGTTACCCAGTAGAGCTTCGCGTACCATGGCCGCCAAAACCAATCGGCAGCGCGCGGCGATGGCGAGCCTGCCTCATCTGTCTGCTCAACGTGATCAACATCCTGCATTTGCAGAGCCTTTCCATCTGGAAAAATAGCATAGGTTCATCCGACTGGAAACCGTTCCGCCCTGATCACCGCAGACCGATCGCCCATGGCCACCGCGATCATCTTGCCCCCTCCTTTCCTCCTGCCCTCCATCCAGCTTTGTTTTACCGTTCTAACAAATGCGCACACTTCAGATCCTGGACACGGCCGCGATGAAGAAGAAGCGGCCCAATCGAGATGTACCTCCCCGTCTTTCTACCGAAGCGGATGCCGCCATCCTACGACTTGCGCGCCTCCTGGGCCGTCAGATCGCGCGTGAACTTGATCAGGAGCGACAGCAACGAGAAAAGCGCACGGATGTCCCGCCCAAATCGTGCGAATGATGTTTGCGTGTTCAGCCCTTTCAACATCGGATGAACCATCGTCGGCCGAATGTTGCGGCAAATATGCTGCTATTCCTTGGCTGGTGTTGGCGTATTTTGCGCCGAACGGTGGTGCAATTGCGATCTTGCCCACGGAATGATTTTATCTGAAAATCATGGTCTTTCCGAAGGACGAACTTGTGCCTGCGTTTGCATTCTATCTGGTTTCCGACGAGGGCGAGCCATCTATGCGGCTGGTCGATGTGCCAGATGTTGACGCGGCGAAAACATGGGCAATGGATGCGATCAGATCTGCGTCATTTCACACCATCCGCTTCTGGGACGGTGTTCGCGTAATCGAGGTGAAACGCCCTGCGATGCGGCAACCCAGAAAGAAGCCAAGCGATGCAGAGGAGCGCGGAAAGCGTATGGTTGCCATGAAAGCCAAAGGCATGAAACAGCGCGAAATTGCCGCAGCATTTGGGATCAGCATCGGCCGGGTGCGCGATGTCATGTCACGTGAGGAGTTGCGTGCCCGGGAGGAAGCTATTCAAACCAACCGTGCCGCACTGTCGGGCCGGGCCAATAACCTGTTGCGACATTTAGTCATCGAGCCGGAAGCGGACCCTGCCGAGCGGGACCGGCTACTTCCGGGACGGGTTGCAACATTGACCCGCCGTCAAATCATGAATGTAGGCAATTCCGGCAAGGTCACTCTTGCCGAGATTGAAGCCTGGCTGTGGGAACGAGGCCTTTGTCTTAGCGCCGATATCTGAGCTGGACTTTATACCGCATTCTCCGGTGTATTCGTGGCCGGGTCAGCGGGTTGGGCCTCCTGCAACGTCCCGCGAAATGGCACAATCCATCTTCGGCGTGGGATAAGCGTTTCAAATGAGAGCAGGGCAAATGCATAAGTTGCCTAATACGACCGGCCCATTTTGCGGCAAAAGCTGGGACATTCGCGACTGTCGGCTTCGGAGAGCCAGGATTAAAGAAGCCGACGTTGACGATGTTGT
This sequence comes from Sphingobium limneticum, assembly GCF_008710165.1. Taxonomy (NCBI): domain Bacteria; kingdom Pseudomonadati; phylum Pseudomonadota; class Alphaproteobacteria; order Sphingomonadales; family Sphingobiaceae; genus Sphingobium; species Sphingobium limneticum. The sequence continues at coordinate 75,770 of NZ_VYQA01000019.1, forward strand.
GGGCGTCAGCTTTGGAGGACAAATGCTGAAACATGACGACCGTTGGCGCGGCCCGATGGGAACGACGGCTCTAACCGAAAAGCGGACGTTTAATAACTGTATTGTCGTAACAAGCGGTTCGACTAATGGCATCCTGAAGACTGCAGCAGTCGAGAGGTATGACCGTTTACCGAAAGTGGCGCGAACATGCAGACGGCCTCAAGTTTTTAGCCACTCGTCTCTGACATCCGGTGATGCGCCCCAGTCTCATGTTTGAGTAGAGCAACGGTCGGGAATCCGACGAGTGCAAGCGCCGCCCACTTCAACGGAAACGATATTCCCGATCGCTCCTTCGATATCCGCGTCATCGTATTCGATTTCGACGGGCCTATCTCGCGACCGAATGCCGCAGACTGGCAATTAACTCGAACCAGCGTCTATCTATCATGACCATTCAAGCTGAAAAATTCCGCACGGCGGGTTTCGAGAGCCTGTATAGCCTCTCCAATCCGTTGAGAGAAAATGGGCAAGCATTGGCTCAGAACGAAGGCAATGCCTCGCCCATATTCGATAGATGCCGTCAGTGCCCGGAAAACCTGGATGGAATCGCCTGGATAGATGCTTCCCTGATCGAAACGGAGTTCTTCAGGATCTTGAGATGTCGACTGCACATGGTTCATGACGCCGCGTGTGTTAGGATGAGCGCCATGATCGATGCTCGTCTCGTAGAGCGAATTTATGATCGCGCCGAGTCCGCTATGCCAGTCTTCAAGGTATTTGGCGGCATCGACAACCGCCGAGCTAAAGGCCCGGCGCGATGCCTTGCGTTCATCCTCGCCGTCGTGGCGGTTCGACCAGACCATTCCCAGTTCCGGCTTCCTGGCGATGAGCAGCGCGTAGCAAGCCGATTCCAAGCTTGTCCGGAACAGCGGATACACAGCGGCCTCATGGCCGCTCATCGCGATGCGGACACCGCTAGTCCAGATCATGAATGCATTTGAGGACAGGAACATGGGAACCTGCTGGACGGGCTGGCCGTCCGCCCACAAAGATGTTGCGAAAAACTCATAGTAGGCTGTGACAAGGGGCATGAGCGGATGATGCCCCTCAAGCAGAAGGTCCGTATTGCGATTACCCGTTCGGACATAGTCCGCGAGGCTAAGATTGATGATGACCTTCATCGCGACGCTCTTCTTGAACAGAGGTTTCAACCGGCAATTATCGGGTGCGCATCAATCGGAACAATTCGGCCTGATAGCATGCGTCGTGCAGGGCGTTATGGTCACCTGAAGACCGGGGATTAAGGCGCTTTGCCATGACGCTGGAACGTGCGTCAGCCCAGCTGCACCCCGTCGCGCCCATGAAATAGGCTTTTATGTCGAGAGCCGAAAAGCCGAACGGGTTCGAACCATGATAGGCCCAGAAATAATGGTTCACAAAGGCCCAGTCGAACGGCGCATTGAGGCCAACGAAAATGCGATCGGCAGCGGCAGGCCCGAGAGATGCGAGCCAGTCGGCGAATCCCGCCATTGCACTTTGGGGAGGCAGGCCGGTGTGGCGCAATGTCTCCATTGAAAGACCCGTAACCCGGAGCGCGTCGGGATCAAAACGGTCTCCGACCGGCTTCAGCAGGGCCTCGAATTGCATGTCCGGCTGATCGACTTTGCATGCGCCGATCGAGAGCAGGCTGAAGGCGCCAGGATAGGGGCCTGCGGTCTCTACATCCACTGATACGAAGATCGGATCGCTCATCGCACAAGCGCCTTGGCCTGCACGAGAGGCGGTCGGTTGCGAACCGCGTCCCAATGCTCTCTCAAGAGACGACGCCTATCCCGAATCGTTCCTTCGCTAGACCACAGAAACGTCGAGATAGTGTTCACGTCAAACGGCAATCGGCTGCCCTTGCGAGCGGAGACCAATGTCGGTATTGAGCGACCAAAGGCGAAGCCGAGTTCCAAAAAGCAATTGGGTCGCCCGCCCGTGAGATCCGCGACCACAAGGCTGGCGCGAGCCAGCTGGACAAAAATCTCCTCATCGATACGTGCATGCTCATGACGATGTTGATCGTCGATGACCGTCAGTTCATAACCCAGTTCATCCTCGACGACTGGCCGCACGACAGCTTCGAAATAGGAGTCGACTTCCGCGAAGTCGGGCAGCCCCGGATTAAGCAGGCGAACGGCGAAGGCGCGCGGACGCTCGAGCGCTTCCAGCAGATCGACAAGGACGGCGACCCGTTGTTCGACAGAATGGCGGGCAGGCATTTGCAGGCGGTTTACCCACCCATGCGCACTGCCCCCGTTGGTGACGCGGAAGAAGCGCGCCGCCTCGTTGTCGAGCTGTGCCTGCGTGTAGAGCTTGCGTGACCCGCGATCCTTGCCAGTTACGGCGAGGTCGAGAGGAATGACTGGCTTGCCGGCTTCATGATAGCGGTTCGCCAGATGAAGCACGCCTTCATCGCCACCTAGCGTGATGAGTATGTCGCCAAAGCGCGACTGGATATCCATGCGCCGCGCCGCCATGCTCCACTGCGCGGCGCTTTCCATATGCACTAGGTCCGTGTGCGCCATCCCATCCCACAGTGTGACGCGATCGGGTGGAATTTGCTCTTCCGTTTTATGATGTTTGACCGCGATCACCATCGGTCCCGGCACATTCAGGGGCCTTGCCGCCAGATTGGAGTGCATCGCCTCCCAGATATCCCAGTCGAAACATATTGGGTTCCCGTCAGGCCGACACGGCTCCGCATCGACCGGAACCACGAAATTGGCGCCACGTCGCACCAACTGCTGCACAAATTGAGCAAGCACCCCACGCGCATCGCTAATCGCTTCACCCGACGCAATCATCGGATCAGTGGCGAAGCTTCCGCTGATGTGTACACGGCGACCAAAGAGAGGCGAGCGTGCCATCAGATATCGTCGACTATGGGCGATGCTGCCATTGCCTTCGCGACTTCATGCAAGTGTGCGAAAGACAGTGGCGCGTCCGGATAGGCACGGGCGAGCGCGGCAGGATAAAGGCGTGTGCGAATGTCCGAGAATGTCCAGCCGGGTTTACCGCTTCGCGGGCCTGTGGCTGCGATCAGTGCCGCAATCTCTTGGCTGCTCAAGCCCAGTCCATCGAGGTCCATACGAAAAAGCTCTCCCCGTTGCTCGTCCGAGGGGCGCTGAAATGTCTCAATGATTGCCGCACGGCGCCGGACCGCCGGATCGATTGCAGAAAGACGATTGGTGCATAGGATGACGACGATCCGGCCGCCAAACTGCCGAAAATCATCGATTCCCTGTATTAGGGTGTTGACCGCGACCTTGTCCTCATGGTGGCTATGCGCTTGGGACCGTGCGGCGGCGAGACTATCTGCTTCGTCGATAATGAGAATCGCCCGGCGCCCTTTTCCTGCTGCCTTGATCACTTGCGTAAAGGCTTCGGAAAGAAGCGACCCCATCTCGCCGACCATGCCGGAGCCGCGCACCCTGTTGCTCAGCTTGAAAAGGACGGAGTCTTCAGACCGGGCCTCCGTAACCAAGCGGTTCGCGATAGTCTCAGCCATAGCGGTCTTTCCGGTACCGACGTCGCCATGAAAGAGTACCAGCGGATACTGCTCGGTGACCAGATCGCATATCGGCAATATCTTCTTATGATGGCGCTCGCTCCATCGGGCGAGCTCGCTGCCGTGCAGCAGCAACTGAAGCTGAGCATGGATGCGCGCATAGAGGGCTTCAAATCCCAGCAGGCGCGGTTCGCGGGCTGCGAGCTGCGCGCTTGGCAGGTCAATTTCGCTGTCGAAGATGCTTGGCTCGCTCATTGACCCCAATCCTTGCGCTTCATGCCAAAACTCGAGCTTGCATAGTCGCGGCCGCCAGCCGCGGCCAAGCCTGCATGGCTTGTGTCCTCTGAAGTCGCGTGCCACTTGACCTTGAAAAGCTTGCTCAAGCTGGCTTCAGCTTCTGCCGTATAACTCGATGTGTGGCTCAAGATGATCCTCAAACGCGGCGATGGCACGCGGGGCCATAATGCACCTGGCCGGCTCGACGTCCAGCCACCGGCCTCGCTGCTGGGGGTGAAGCGAACAGCTTGCCGCTCGGCGCCGTAGCTCAGCAATGTAACGTCGACCCAGGCTAGATGGCCGCGCTTGACGAGCAGTTCGATATCATGCGCATAAAGTCGGGCGGTATCCTCGCTCCAGCAGCCCGTGCTATTTGCGATCATGATGAGATCCGCCTTCACCCGGCGCATGACGCTTTCGATATCCGTATCGGTGTAGGTCGCGCTTTGCGAGCGCGTGAGCGTCAAACTCATAGTCAGTCCTCCACCCGGAATTTCTTGCCGAACAGATCTTTCCAGAGGTCATTGTCATTCTCGGCCGAAGCGAATTGAGCGGCGTACCAGGCATCTTCAGCCGCCTTGACGATCTCGACCCGCTCGGCTTCCGAAATGCGGCTGGTCACATTGTTAAGGCTGTAGACCGGATCGAGCACGACGACCGGATCGGAGAAGCTGCCGAATGGCGCTTCGTTCTCGGGGAACTGAATTTTCTCCTTGAGGCCGGACTGCGCGATGTAGAGCAGGAAGTTGCGAAAGCGGTGTTCGATCGATCCCCCCGACCCGTTAATCGCGACGACATGGGCCATGATCAGTTCGATGGCGAAGGACTTAAGGGGCTTGAGCTCAGCAAAATTCCGCCACTTCTTGGCCATGCGCACAAGCGTTCGAAAGTCCCCATCCTGTGTCTTGCGATCGCGTACGAACTGGATCTGGCCCGGCGGGTTGGTAAGAACTCTCGAGCCATCGTGAATGTCGAACTGCCAGCCGAAGCCAGGCCGTCCAGCGATTTCGATCACAGGGACGATGTCGACACTGAGACCGCTGCGAACGAATTTCACTGTCGCCGCCTTGCGCTGCAGTTCGAAGTCGGCAACAGACTTGTTAGGATATTGCTTGACCAGCAGCTCAAAGATTTTGTCGCTGAGACCAGCAAGCGATGATGCGTCGATGCTCTGTCCGGCGATGTAGAAGATGACGTCAACGTCCACCGGGTCAATAGAGGTTTTCTGGAGAATGGTGAACTTGGCGAAAGACCCTGCTTTGAAAACTCGAGTGACCTTCAACTCCGTTTGATCGCGGATATTGGCGCGAAGATCCTCTACCAGGCGATCCACCTGAGCATGATATTGCTTGCGGCTCTCTGCGGTAAGCCGAAGTATATTGCTATCGAAGTAGCGTATCTGAGCATTGTTGAGAGGCATGGCTCGGTCCTGATGATGGCGGCGCGCCATCGAGGGCAGCGCACATTTGATTTGACTATGCGAGCGACTGGTATCATATGATCCCATGACCGTCAACGAGGATGACTTCAAAAGGGAAAGCGGTCGAGCTAATGGTGTCAGATGATGTTAAAAGGCAGCTCTGCGCGCTTGCTCGATCAAGCCGCACCCGAACGGCGGTCTTCAATCCGTCGCGTCCGACGCATTGGGCTCCTTATGAGGTTCGTTGCCCGGACTCAGGTGATACCTTCACCGCAGACTCGGCCTGGCATTTTGTCGCCGACATGATCGAGGGTGGCGCTGAGATGGAGACTATCAGCCTGGCCAAGCCGGCTGGGAAGACAGGCTATGTCATGATCGTCGAAGGCTTTGGCGGCGAAAAAATCTATATCAAGCTGCAGCTCGGGAGCGGGCAAGTGATCGGCCGCAGCTTCCATATCAGTGTGAACGAGGACCAGTTATGAGCAGTATCAGCAGTCACGAGGCAGAGCATGCTGCGATGGTAGAGTGCGCGATCTGCGGTGAAGCCACCGGCATTCTGTCGATACAAGAACAGGAATTCGCCTATCGTGATGGCCAGCACGAGGTGCTGCTGCACGCGAACATACCAGTGATCAGCTGCCAAGCCTGTGAAGAGGCTTATACAGCCCCTGGTGCCGAGGAGGCCCAGCATGAGGCGGTTTGCCATCACTTGGGTCGATTGGCGCCTGTCGAAATTCGTGCGTTGCGCACGCGCCTTGGCGTCAGTCAGGCGAAGCTGGCCGAACTCACCCATATTGGTATCGCATCGATCAAGCGCTGGGAGGCTGGCTCCCACATCCAGAATGCCTCGCTCGACGCAAAACTGCGCGCACTGGGTGGTGGGCCGCAGGAGTTTCCCATACGATCGGGCTTTCGGTTCCACTTCCCGCCAAAGCCGGAGGCATGTGAAGCAGCTCGCAGGTGGCGTCTGCGTCAGGACTATAGTTCCATGCATTCGCAGCGCGAACTGGAGGCTGCCTGATGTTCGTCGTGACCTTCTATTCCTATAAAGGAGGCGTGGGTCGCACCATGGCGTTGGTGAATATCGCCGTCGCCGAGGCACGGCTTGGCAAGCGTGTCCTGGTTGTCGATTTTGATCTCGAGGCACCGAGCCTCCCTAGCTACAAGGTTTTCGAAAGTTCAGGCTGCGGCAGCGGAGTTGTCGATTACATCACCAGCTATCGCGAGACGGGCATCGCCCCTGACGCGCAGCAGTTCATTTCGCAATGTGACGTGGATGGCGCGCCGATCTGGATCATGCCGGCAGGCCGGCATACCGATGCAGGGTATACAGTGGCGCTCAATTCGATCGATTGGCAGGATCTATACGAACATCAGGAAGGCTATCTGATGTTCGAAGATCTTAAGCGTCAGTGGGAGTCGCTCGACTTTGACTACGTCCTGATCGACAGCAGGACGGGGCATACCGATGTGGGGGGCATCTGCACGCGGCAGCTGCCCGATGCTGTCGTCATCATGTTTCTGCCCACCACGCAGAATATCGGTGGCCTAGGGCCGATCGTGGACAGCATCATCGAGGAGAATAAAGCCCGCAAGAAGGACATTGCGCTCCATTTCTGCGCCTCGAATGTCCCCGATCTTGATGATGAAAAGGGCATTCTCACAGAGGCGCTTAACTCAGCGAGCGAGCGCCTCTATAAGGAGGACCCGATCACAATCGTACATCATTACAGCAGTCTGGATGTTCTGACGCAGACTGCCTTTGTTCAGTCGCGCCCAAACTCGCGCCTTTCGAAAGAATATGAAACGCTCCGGCAGGCGATCGTGTCGCTCAACTTCGAGGATCGCGAAGGTGCGATCGTATCCTTGCAGGGCATGCCCGATGTCTACGAGGCTGCGCGCCAGCAAAATCGGACCAAGGTACGGGACAAGCTTCTTGAGCAGACCAGGGATATTCGCTCCTTCCATCCAAATGATGGCGAAATCGCCTTTCTGGCAGCACGGGTATTGAGTGACGTCGGAGATAGTGCAGGTGAGATCGAGGCTTTAAACGTCGCGATTGAGCGAGGCTTCTCGGTAGACCGATCGCGTCTGGCTCGGGCCTATTGCTATCTTGCGGCCAATCAGCCGGACACCGCTATAGAGGACTTGACCGTCCTTCTGCAGACGCAGACCGCGACGGTGTTCGAGGTGGGGCCGGCGTTGCAGCTGCTGAATGGAATTCGCGGATGGAAGCCACAGTTTGAGGTTGTGCTGGATCGACCGGATGAAGATTTCGCCACGGTTGTGGCGCTGTCAAATTATATCATGAGCATCCGTGAGGCGCTGCCAGCCATGGCGCGCAGATTTGAACGCAGCATCGATTCGACGCTGCTCACCCCCCGTATGCGACGTTATGCCCTCAACCATGCCATTCTTTGTCACATCGGCTCAGGTAACTTTGCGCGCGCAAAGGAACTGATCGCGATTGATCCGACGGAACTGTCGCCGAACATAACGCTGCAGGATCTGTTCAACTACGGCATCGCCGATTGGGGCGAAACCGGCGCACCGAATTCGGATATTTTCGCCAAAGTGATTGAGCAGGCGTTGTCGCTCAAAGGCTTGCCGGCAGAAGACAGCAATGTTCGGCAATGTCTCGCGCTTGCGCACAGCGTTGTGGGCGACAAGGATGCAGCCCGACAGGCGCTTCAGGATGCACTCAGTGTGGCCTCCCAAAGCCCAGGCGAGATGGTGTTCGACTGCTGGCTGTATCTGAACGTGTTCGGCGAGGAGATGATGACGGATCTCAACGAGATGAGCGATGTCCTGGCGGCTGATAAGACGCTTGAACCGAAATTTTTCGGCGAGGTTCGGCGGTTACTGAACTGAGCCCTCATCACCGAATCCCTTCTGAGCGAGGCGTTGACCGGTCGTATGCGGAACACCATCGGTCAATCAGGCGTTGCTTGGGTCTGGATAGTGTGTATCTATGCTCTGCCACGGCATGGATCGCCACCACGTCAGCAATTTATTAACCTTGGCCTCCTATTTTTGAGGCTGCTTTGATGGGGAGAGTTGAGATGGTCTACAAACCGGAATGGGATGAATAACATTCTCAGTCTCGATCAATCAAAAACGGCTGGCGGTAACGCCAGCCTTTTTTGTTGGCGACGTTGACGGCAAAGTCGTCTTGCGGTGACAATTTCTAAGGTAAGCATGTGCCTGTGGCGCTGATGGTTATCCACCGAAAATGGAAATAAGGGGTGCCCACACTGGCGCTGCAGCTATCGCCGTGCCCGCAGCGCCTCCGATCGCGCCTTCGACGATTGTCTTTAGAGATTTGCCTGCGGACTTAATGATAGACGGGTCCGGCTCGTCCATCAGCTGTGCTTCGATGGTCGCTACCTGCGCGTCGGCTTTCCGTCGCTGCGCGTCATCAAGCCCAAGCTCATCTACATGTTGCCGGTAGAGCGCGACGATCGAACGAAGGTCATCCGACGAATAGGTCGTCGTCTGTATCCCATTGCCACCGGATGAAATATGCTGAAGAGGCGAGTTGTGCATCTCTCCAATATTGTAGATTACGCCAGATGGTTCTCGAGAACTTTGCTCTGCTCGCTTCCTGGCGCTAGATGAAAGATCGACGTAAAGCATCGCGCCTGTCGGATTAAGCACCGAACCTTCTTCAAAAAGGGCCTCTGCAACGTTGGTGAGGCGATCGCGATTCCATTCTGGGAAATACTTAATGGCAGCATCCTGGATAGATGGTCGCTTCCCACCCTGTCCTAGCTGAAACAATGCTTGGAGAAGATCCTTTTTGTCCTCTTCAGTTGCCATGTCCGATTTTGCATCCTGAAACGGCTCGCCATGTGCGTGCTCTTCCACATATACAGCGAAGTCTCGGTTAAAAGGAATGATGACCGCCGCCGTTATCTTTCGAATGTTTGCTACAAATTTGCTACCGCTGTAATAGTAGGTGTGAGAGAAATTCAAGAACCAGTCAGGGGCTGCGGCGCCACGCTCGATTATATGTATGACTAGGCCCAGCTCTTCCTTACGGCTTGCGGGCCAGTTCAAGCGTGCACTGCCCATCATGCTGCCGCCTTGGTTCGCCCGCTCTAAGAATGCGTCGAAGTCAGCAGCTGCGCGAAGATCACTCGTAATGGCGGCAAGATCGGACCCATTAAGGGTCTGAGCTAGTCGCTCAAGTGGTCGCTCGTATGTGTTATAATCAGCGGACTGCAGGTCGAGGACCGCGTTGTTCAGATCCCGCAGAGCAGACTTTACAGTCATTCTTCGTCTTCCTGCTTGCTCCGAGCTTCGGAAGCACGTTCTAGGATGGCTTGTCGATACCTCTCCTTGACCTCACTGACGATGCCTTCGATCATGTCATTACGGCTGTAGTCGCCGACACGCTCATCGACCGCTTCCTCCATTTTCTGGATAGCGACCTCGATGCTTTGCGGGTCGTTCGGATCGAAGTTTACAGTACCGATCTCGCCGTCCAACGCCGCAATCGCTTTCTCAAGCTCTTTCATTTTCCGCGACAGCTCGTTTAAACCCTTGATCACACCACTCGCTCCTGTGGTCCGTTTCCGCCCCGCCAAGATGGCGCAGACATGCTCGCGAGTCACGCAGACTTATCGACAGTGGGTAGAGGTGACGTGATGGAAACCGAAGCATGTCGCCACGTCGAAGCTGCGCGGCTGATCACGTCAGGCGGACGGCTATCGAGCTATGATTGTTCAGATCGGCTTAATTAGCCCAAGCGTGCGGCGCACCCGTTGCCGCCAAATTACCTTTCGGGTTCCCTATGTATCCGTGCGCAACGTCATGCCGTCAAAGCCAAATTCTTCCACGATATGGTTCTGCGTCGAGGCAGTCTGCAGACGATAGCGGTCGTCGGGTTTGCAGATCGCCGATCGTCCGGTCGATCGCGATGAGACGGAGCGAAACGGCCCAACGGAAAGTGCGTCGCGCCGCAAAAGCGGACGGTCTGCAGCTGGGAAACTAAAAATTGCTGCTGAACGTCTTGGCAGGTGAAGGGTTTCGGACGCTTGCGTACGAAAGCCTCCCATGCAGGAACCCGCGGGCCCAGCAGGATGACCTATGGGGATTTAAGCTTTGGGCTGGTTTTGTCGAGTGGAGCGGAGGCGTCGATTGACGCGCGACGCTGGCAGCGCAGCCGGCGTTGGGGTGCTTTAGGTATATGTCGGCGGGTTTTGCCGTGACGCTGCCAGGGTCCGAAGTCGGGATAGCCGATGGCAGGCACAAGCCTTGTCCCTGGCCACAGCGCGGGGCGCAGGGCCATTGTTGCAGGTTGATCATGCCGGGTCATGACGCGAACTCCCGGATCGGGAGGAGCAACGGTGGCGGTGCTCGTGGCTGACACCAGCGTGCGAAAGTCTCGATGACGACCATCCGCCCGCCACAACACGGACATGGTGAGCAGGTGTCGAGCGGAGCATCAGGCGTCGGCACCTCCGGCTCAGACGGAACGGCCAGCAGTCTGCGGGCGAGCGCGAGATTGTCCCTGCGCGCTGCGCTGGCGAGCAGGCCGTAGTGTCGGATGCGATGGAAGCCACGCGGCAGGACATGCAGCAGGAAGCGGCGGATAAACTCGTTGGCGGTCAGGGTCATGATCTGGTGGCGTTCAGCGCCGTCGTGTCGATAATCCTTGTAGCGGAGCGTGACGCCGTCCTGGTCGAAGCTGATCAACCGCCGGTTCGAGATGGCTACCCGGTGGGTATAGCGCGACAGATAGGCGAGCACTGCCTCGGGACCAGCAAAGGGTGGTTTTGCGTACACAACCCAGCGCTTTTGCCGCACCGGTGCCAGGTGCCGCAGGAAGGTCCGGCGGTCAGCCAGATTGCTCATGGCTCCAAAGAAGTTGAGTTGCCCTGCATCATGAAGGGCGATGAGCCGGGTAAGGAAGAGGCGGCGGAAAAGCTTGCCCAGAACACGTACCGGCAGGAGGAAGGCGGGACGCGAGGATATCCAGCGCGTCCCGTCGTGCGCGATGCCCCCGCCTGGCACGATCATGTGGACATGGGGATGGTGGGTCATGGCTGATCCCCATGTATGGAGCACCGCCGTGATGCCGATCCGGGCACCCAGATGCCTGGGATCGGCGGCAATGGTCATCATCGTCTCTGACGCTGCCCGGAACAGCAGATCATAGACCAGCATCTTGTTCTGCCATGCGATGTTGGCGATCTGGGCCGGAAGCGTGAACACGACATGAAAGTAGCCGACCGGCAGCAGGTCGGCCTCACGCTCGGCCAGCCAGGTGCGCGCGGCTGCGCCCTGGCACTTGGGGCAGTGTCGGTTCCGACAGCTGTTATAGGCGATCCGCCAATGCCCGCAGTCCTCGCAGGCCTCGACATGGCCGCCCAGAGCAGCGGTGCGGCAATGTTCAACCGCGGACATCACCCTGAGCTGGTGCAGGCTGAGATGACCGGCATGTGCTATCCGGTAAGCAGGCCCGGCGGACCGGAAGATGTCGGCGACCTCAATGTTGGGGCGCACCGCCTCAACCGGCGGGCACCTTCCCCTCCATCAACGCCATCAGCTTGTCGAGCGGGCCCGATACGGCGTGGATCGTTCGGGTGGAGACCTTGGTATAGAGAGCCGTCGTCTCGAGTTTGCTGTGGCCAAGCAGGACCTGGATCACGCGGATATCGACATTCTGTTCCAGGAGATGCGTTGCGAAGGAGTGACGCAGGGTGTGTGGGCTGACGCGTTTGCGGATTCCCGCCACTTCGGCAGCCTCCTGAACGGCCCGGTGCAGTTGCCGCGTCGATATTGGATCAGTGATATTCTGGCCTGGGAACAGCCAGCCATGCGGGATCAGGACACCGTGCTTCCTGCCCTCGCGCCACCACATCCGCAGCAGTTCGAGCAGTTGCGGCGAAAGCATGGCATTACGGTCCTTGCCGCCCTTGCCCTGTTCGATACGGATCAGCATACGCTGGCTGTCGATATCGTCGACCTTGAGGTGGGCAACCTCCGACACACGCAGGCCCGCGCCGTAGGCCACGCCCAACGCCGCCTTATACTTGATACTCGCGGCGGCCTGGAGCAACTGCGCGGCTTCTTCGACGCTCAGCACTTGCGGTAGTCGGGGCACGTTACGGGTGATCACCAGTGCGCCTGACAGATCCCGCCGCTTGAGCGTGGTCGTGAACAGGAAGCGCAGCGCCGACACCGCGCCGTTGATCGTGCTCGGCCTGACGCCGCTCTCATGCTGCATTAACTGAAAGCTGCGCAGATCCTCTTCCGTTGCCGTATCGGGCGGGCGGCCCAGAAAGGCGGCCAGACGCTTCACATGGCGGATATAATCCTTCTGTGTATGGGCCCCAAGACCTCGCATCATCATGTCGTGCTGCATCCGCTGACGCAGTGGGCTGATCGGAGCAGTATTGATCGAGACAGTCATGGCAAGTTCCTCTTCGTTGAAGGAACTTCCAACCTCAGACGGCGACCTCGCCCCGCCAAAGGCCCTTATTTACAGCACTACGACGCCCCACGCGACCCTCCCGCGCAGCGGGTTCGTGCATGGGTCGTTTTTGCTGGGCTCGGCAGCCGGGTTCTGGGACACCGCGTAATTGATGTAACCACCCTCGTGCATGGTACGAAGTCGCCTTGGCGCTTCAATGCAGGAGGGTGACCGATGTCGATTTATGCAGGATTAGACGTGAGTGACAAGACGACGCATATCTGCGTGGTCGAGGCCGATGGTAAGGTTTTGCGGCGCGATGTTGTCGCGAGCGATCCCGATGTTTTGGCCAAGTGGCTCACCCGGCATTGGCCGGACCTCGTACGCGTTGTGCTGGAAACCGGAACGCTATCGACCTTCCTCTACCATGGACTGGCCGAACGTGGTGTCGCGGTCGAGTGTATATGTGCGCGGCACGCCAAGGGCGTCCTCTCTGCACGTGTGAACAAGAGCGATGTCCACGACGCAGAAGGACTTGCTCAGCTGGCGCGCACCGGCTGGCTCAAGCGTGTCCATATGAAGGCGTCCGCCACGCATATCGACAGGGCCGCGCTGCGCATCCGCGCCCTGCTCATCACCGCGCGGACATCCATGGCCAACCAACTGCGTGGACTTTTAAAGCTCTTCGGCCTTCGTATGGGCACAGCCAGAACACCTGGCCGGCGTGCCGAACGCCTGACTGCCTTCTATGCCCAGCGCCCTGACCTGAAGGCGCTGTTCGCCCCACTCATTGCATCCATGGAAGCGGTTGAGGAACAGCTGCGCGCATCCAATAGCCTGCTCACTGACCGGGCAAAGGCGGATGAGGTTTGCACTCGGCTGATGAGCGTTCCTGGCGTTGGACCGATCACTGCGCTCACCTACACCTCGACCATTGAGGATCCGCACCGTTTTGCGAGAAGCGACGATGTCGGCGCCTATGCAGGGCTCGTACCCCGACGTAGCCAATCAGGAGAACGCGACACTAGCGGGCACATCTCGAAGGCTGGCGACCCCATGTTGCGCAAGGCGCTCTATGAAGCCGCCAACGTCGCGCTGTCACAAGTGAAGAGGCCATTCGCCCTTCAGGCTTGGGGCAGGAAAATGGCCGAAGCCAAAGGCGCCAAGCGTGCCAGAACGGCGGTCGCGCGCAAGACTCCATTCGCTTTGGCTGAACGAGACGGAGTTCCGCTGGGCCTGAGCCCGGCGTTCTCTTCCCGATTAGCCATGCCCAGGACGATCTCGTCAGGAAAGTAGGGGGTCAAACCTCGTTTGGGACATAGAGACGTCCACCTATTCCGCTCGGCCGCGATCATGAACGCTCGGACGAAAAGCTGCCTCAGCTGTCCGATGACCTCCAAGACCACCATTGGCGAACGGGAAAATGGAAGAGAAATGCCACAATCAATTAGACAACTTTGCCGCCTTTCCTGACCAAGCTATGGAGCGACGGCTTATGCCGGGACCCGTCATTCCGCAAGGCAACCACTATTCGCCTAGGATTCGGTCGCGAGTTGCCTTGAGCGACCCGCAACGCTGAGATCGGCCGCCGTGACTGCATCGGGTCCGGTGCTGGACCGCTTCATCGCAACTTTGGTCAGCCGGCTCGCCATCAACCGAGCGGCATGATGCCGCTCGGTTGATGGCGAGCCGGCGCGAAGATCGCAAGAGTATGACGGTGATCAACCAGATGACAGGCGAGCGGTTCGCGGTGATTGACCAGATCGTGCTGGGGATGGTTCGCAATACGGCCGAAATGGTGTTCACCATCGGCTCTATCGCGATCATCACCTAGAGGAGGGGCTGCGTCCTCTCTCCGCCGCGGGCGTTGGCCGATGCGCAAAGGAACAAGCTTTTGGGCGCGATGCTTGATCGGGCCGTCGACCATCCGATCTTTGCAGGGCGCTGGCTATCCAAGCATGGAGGTCCCGCCGCCGACGAATGTCTGCACGGCCCTGTTGAGGTTTGACGCCGCGCCGGTCGAATGGAGGGTACCTTGGGATCGGCTGTGGGAGGAGCCGTTCTGACCAGAGTCGGCTTACAGGTTATCCATCGGCCTGCTCATGAAAATTAGGCTACCAGTGACATCCATCTACAATCCCAAACTTGAGGGTTGGATCATGAAGTTGTTGGTCCACCGACACTAGCGCGAAGGCGGCGTCGAACCTATGATCCCAGAGGATGTGCGAATTTTGCAGCGTCAACTACGTCGGGGGGCAGTTTTGAAGGCGATTTTCGTTCACGTGTCCGATATTCACTTCGGCCAGGAGAAGGATGGCGGGAGTTCTGCGTCGAACGACGAGGCGAAGCGTTGCCTGATTGTGGACGCCGGAGCTGAGGTGAAGAAGCTCGGTGGCAAGACCGCGGGCGTCATAGTCACCGGAGACATCGCCTATTCTGCCCAGGAAGATCAGTATGCCTCGGCTGGGCAGTGGCTTGCGCAGCTGACCGATGCGATCGGCTGCGAGAGGACCGACGTCCAGATGGTCCCGGGCAACCACGACATTGACCGGGACGTGATCACCAACACGTTGGAGACGGTCCTGTTCGCGTTCCATGCGGGCGGGGAATACTGGCTTGATCGCCATCTCGACCACCCTGAGGATTGCAAGACGCTTTATAGGAGGTTCGACGCCTACAAGGGGTTCGCTCTGGACTACAGGTCCGACCTCGATCTGAATGGTGGTGTGTCGAAGAGCGCGAAACTCGATCTCGCCAAGGGTCGGGCGATCCGTTTTGTCCGCCTCAACTCCGCGATCGCCTGTTCCAAGAAGGACGACAAGGGCAAGCTGATATTCGGTGCCCGGCAGCGCATCTACGCGGAGGAGGATGGAGTTGAACTCGTAGTCCTGTCGCACCACCCCCTGAGCTGGTTCCAGGATTCCGAGAAGGCTCGTGGCTTTCTGCGCGGACGCGCCCGTGTTTTCATATCAGGCCATGAGCATTTTCCAAACCTAGATGTCCAAAAGGTCGAGGAGGGTCGCGACCTCATGATGCTCGCCGCAGGTGCAACGGCTCCGGACGAAGTCGGCGATGCATTCACTTACAAATACAACATCTTGGCGTTCGAGTGGGATGAAGCGCAGGACGCCTTGGCCGTAACCATCAACCCTCGCACCTGGGACGAGGGGATGGCGCGCTTCAAGCGCGATGACGATTTCATGGAGGGGCATAACGAACGGCAGATCCTCGCCTCCCCGAACTTCAGGAAGTCGCCCACTGCCGGAGCGGCGCTCGTCGATGCGGATCTTGCCACGGCTGAACTGGTGGAGGAGCCCTCGTCTCCCTGTCATGACGCGGACGCCGAGCAGCACGCTGCTGAAGGCGACGGATTACCTGTCGCAGCGGAGGACAACATTGTCGACGATCAGGAGATCGAACCAGTCGAACCCATCGATCCCATCGTTGCGGAACCTGAACCCACGCAAGACACACGGGATCTGCAGATCAGGTTCTTCCAGGTGCTGAATGACGCTGAACGGCGGGAAGCGTTTGTCGCCTTCGGCATCATTCGCAACGCCAGGGGACGAATGGATCACGAGACGGAAAGGCGGCTGTTCCGCAGGGCAGTCAAACAGGGCAAGGCCGGAGAGATCGAGCGGATGCTCGTTGCGGCGGAGAATGAAGGCAATGGGGAGACCGCATGAGCAAGATGGCCAAATACGCTTCGATCATATGGGCCGAGCCGACCAACGATGACGTTCAGGCACGAAATGGTGCCGTGGACGCCCTGAAGTCGGATCTGTCGAAACTGACCACCAGGCAGGCCGTCGAGGCGGCCTCCACCATTGCCCAGGGCTTCGGTGGTGCAGAGTTGAGCGAGCTTCTCGCGCCCAAGGCAGAGAAGGCGATCAGTGACCGGAGCGCCGCATTCGTCCTGAAGGGCAGCGAACAGCAGGCGGTGATCTGCCTGGCGGTCGCCGCGCTTGCATTGGTTCAGGAACCGGTCAGGAGCGGCGACGGCTGGACCGCGATAGATGCGCTGGCTGCCTCGCTCTGGTCTGCGCTCACGTTCCAGAATCAGCTCGAGCATGCCAATATGGAAGCGCTACGCAAAGACGTGCTCGAGGCCTGCAGGTCGCGCGTGCACGCTGTCGCGAAGGCCGCCCGGCTGCGCCAGGATGTCCCGGATGTCGGGACGCTCACCATAGCCGAGAACGATGCCGGCGGCTCGCGCGCTAATGCCGCTTACAAGAAAGCCACGGCTCCGGTCATCAAGGCGCTGAAAGAGAATCAGGATCTCGATCGCGAGGAGCTGGACTTCCTCTGGTGGGTTCTGAGCGAGTACAGCGAACTGCTCGGTGGCCCGCTCACTGGAGTGACGCCCCTCTGCCGCGCCATCGCGTCGGGGCTGGAAGGTGCCACGCTCCTGCGGCGGCTGCCAGCCGACGGATTCCGGCACGCCGTCCTGAGGACAGTCGAGTCGACCGATGTCGTTTCCTTGGCGGCTCTCCTAACGGCGCTTGCAGCGGAGCGGACGGCGCTGGGGAAGCATCATGAGGGCACATGGCCTGTCACCCTTCCTGCCGTCTTCCCGTTGATCGCCACTCTGGCATCGGGTGATGCCGCGAGCGCCTGCGAGATCGAACTCGATGCGAGGGATTGGGGCTCCAGGGCACTGCTCGAAGCGTCCATCATAGCGATGGAAGGCCGTCAGGCCGGAGCCGCGTGATGCGCGGCCCGTGTCAGAACTCCAGTTGCACCTTCAGTGCCACCAACACTTGCGTCCTTGGCAATCCGCCTGAGGATTGCGAGAATCGACCCCTCATCGACGGCGACGATGATGACGATGTCGCCGAGGACGAACCCGGCACTGAGGAAGCCGAGGAAGAAACCCCCGTGGCGGACGCCGCACGGGGATCTGGAGTCGTCGGAATGCCGGTGCTCACCGCGCCCGACGACGGAATGCGCAGTCTGCCTGCGAGCCGCACATTGGGCATCGCCCAGGTTAACGCCATCATGGAGAACAGGCCGGCGTGTCTGGTCGGGATCGTAGGTCTCGCTGGCGCGGGCAAGACCGCCGCGCTGGTCAGCGCATACCTTCTCCTTTCAAACGGCGTCTTCGAAGGCTTCTCCTATGCCGACAGCGACACGCTTCGCGCGTTCGAGGAGATCTCGCGCGCCAGCCGGATATGGCAGAAGGGCAATCCGCCGGAGCAGATCACTGTCCACACCACCCTATCGAACGATCGGGAGGCGGGCTTTCTTCACCTTAGGCTCCGTCGCGATGCCGATGATCGCATATTCGACATGCTACTTCCCGACCTTCCGGGGGAATGGTCGCGCGCGCTGATCGACCGCAACGACGCCGACCGGTTAGAATTCCTGAAGTCGTCGAGCGTCATCTGGATGATGGTGGATGGCCGGCAGTTTGCGAATGCCGCCCGCGTCACGCGTGCTCGATACAGGGCGAAGCTGCTGATCGAACGGCTGGCCGACTTGCTGGATGGCAGCCGCCCGCGACTGATGATCGTGCCGACGTGGCAGGACAAGATCGCGTTTCCGCAGGCGGAGGCCGACACCCTGCGCGAATGCGGCAGGAGTTTCGGCTTCGAGGTCGATCTGGCCCCGATAGCCTCATTCTCGTGGGATGAGGACATGGAGCCAGGGCATGGTGTGGCGGACCTTTTCAGTAGGACGTTGACGGCTGGGCCGCCACCGCCCGACTTCTGGCCGGTCACCGACCGCAGCGCTGACGATCGCAAGCTCGCTTCATACCGGAGGGACGCATGAACAAGGGTTCCATAATCCTGGTGGGCGGACCGGCCTCTGGAAAGACAAACTACATCGCCCGGCTGTGGTTGGCCTTCGCGGCCAAGAAGGGCAGGCTGCGCGCGCCCCAACTGCCCGGGAACATCGAGTATGTGAACCAGGCGGTCGCCCATCTTCAGGAACGCAAATTCGCCCCTAGAAGCGATAAGAACATGGAGGAGAGCGGAAGACGCGACTTCACCATCACCGTGCGTGGGGATGAAGGCGCCGGGCCACCCCGCGATCTGACCGTGCCTGACATCACCGGCGAGCTCTGGTCCAGGGCGATCAAGTCCTATGAATTGCCGCAGGATTGGATGGACGCCCTTCAGGCATCCTCGTCGGCCATCTTGTTCATCGGCGCACACTCCAAGTTCAACCATCAGCCCATGAACTGGGTCACTGCGCGCGACCTCCTCCAAGGGCACGAAGAGGAGGACGATGACGATCTCGACGAGGACGACGACGACTACGGCGATGACGAGGATGAGGACGGCGAACCGATCGCGAGCCCTACTCCACCCGTGGGGGGCGAGGTGGCCGGGACCGACGAAGTCGAGACGATCGTCGTCAACCTGCCCGATGCTGCGTCCTCAGTTGAAGCTGATGGGGGAGACGATCTGCCGGATGTGGCGCAAAAGCGCGATGTCCTGCCTGCGCAGGTGGGCTTCTGCGAACTCGTCCGCTATCTCTCCCTGCTGCTGTCCGACCGTGCCGATGGCGGGAAGCCGCGGGTGGCGATTGTCATAACCGCATGGGATATGCTCGATCTGAAGGCGAAGAAGGCCGGCCCCATGAAGTATCTCGAGGACCAGTTCCCCATGTTCGCGGGAAGGATAAGGACGCCCGGCCGACTCGACATAGACGTGTTCGGCATGTCCATCGTCGGCGGGAACCTTCGAGGAACACCGAACAAGGCCTTCAGGGAATCGTTGAAGGGACGCGATCTCGCTGATGTCGGCTATACTGCGGTCATGCGCGAGGGCGTGATGGTCGAGGATGGAGATGTCACGCTGCCACTCGCCTGGGCCCTCGGCAACTGAGGCGGCAGTGATCATCGAGCAGCAACTTCACGGATATCGGCAAGGACATGAACTTCTGTCCGGCACCATCCGGCTGCCTCCGCGAGATCAGGATCTGGTTGACCGCCTGTCGGATCTGGCGGGCCCGCTCGCGCCGGGAGAGAAGTTCGCGCCTTATCTGACCTGCTACCCCTTGCCGAGCGGAACGCATTACGTGCTCGCCAGGACCTGGCAGGATCGGGAGGCTCCGCGCGCCGGATGTGTCCGGACGCGGTCGCTCATCATTCCCATGGTGGAGTGGATGTCCGACGTGGACCCGTGGACCCTGTCAGCGGTGGTCACCGACGTCGGGCCGACTGCTCCCTGCAAAAGGTTGTCGGTCGAAGCGCCGAAAGGCCGTCCGCTTCCTCCGGTGGACGGCGCCGGCATCGAACTGCTGGAAGCGCTCTTTCTTGAGGATTCCTCGGCGGTGGCAGTCTTCGGTGCCAGTTCTCCCGACCTCATAGCACTGCGTATCCTCACGGCCATTTGGCCTTCGATGAGGCGCCGCTACACCATCTCGACCTTCTGCAATTCGCCTCGAACCATAGCGAAGAAGAGCTTCGATCTCGTCTTCGCGCCGATCGATGCCCGTCCTAACTTTTCCGATTGGAAGGGGCGGCGCATCGACGGCAGCAGGTCGGGCTCTGCACGCCATCCGTGGGCGTCAAGGATCGTGGAAGCGGTATTCCGAGCACCCCATCCTTCACTGTCCGAACTTGATGTGTTTGGAGAGATGGCCGGCGACGAGGAGGGAAGCGTTCAGTCCCTGCGCCTTTCGATGCTGTGGGAGGAGCTTTCCCGCAAGGTCGATGTCGAGCCCCATGCGGCACTCGGCCTACTTGATATCGCCAACACGCGATCCTCAAGGCGGGCGGATCTCGTCGCTGGACTGACACCGGCATTCGCGCGCGCGGCACAGGCGGCGGTCGCGAATTTCCCGCCCGCCGAAGCCTGGCGATTCCTGCAGGTGCTGATCTCCAAGTTGGGCAATACCCGCTGGCGACTGTCATTGGCCCGGTCGATCCGGTCGCTCACGGCCTCCTTCGCTGCCCAGCATCCACGCGATGCAGTCGTCGCGATCCCCTCGTTGCTTGAGGAGGAAGGAGGCGACTTCCTTCTGAGCGGCATCGCACAGGGTCTCTCCGATGCGGTACCGTTCGAGCCGGTCGCGCACATGCTGGCGGAGCTCGCCGGACGGAATCTTCTGAGGACCGTGCTGGCGGCGCCGGAACTCATACCCATGACGCTTGGCGTGGAATCCGGCATCGAGCAGCCTCTGCTGCATAGTATGGCCGATGCATCGGCAGATGAGCGGTCGCAGGCGCATCGGCGAATGCTGCCCCACCTCGTGGTCGATAAACATGTGGATCTGCTGAGCGATTGTCTCTCCGAACCAACCGCACAGCAGGTCGTCTCCGAAGTCGAGCATCTTCTCCAGGCGAATGGGCTTCAGCAGCCAATGCTCAACGGCGTAATCGTGCAGGTGGCACGCAGGGTCGGCGCCTCGCGCGACATTCTCGATGTAGTCGTCCGGGCCAAAAACTCTGACATCGTCTACACGATGCTGAAGGATCTGATCCAGCCGACGCCAACTGACGTCGATTGGATCCTCGACACATTCAAGGATGCGGACCCACGTCGTGCGACCCTGCTGATCGACACACTCCAAGAAGCGTCGCGGGATGAGTTGCAGAGCATCTTCGGCCGAGCCGGTCACCTGCGGCGTGTCACGGCCGTCATCCGTTCGGATGCGCGTTCCACCGAACTGCTGGCCCGCATCGCCGAATCCGTGCCCATGCCTGCCGGCGATCTCCTGCCGCTCGTGATCGAAATCCTCCCGGACCTGGCCGGTCGGCGGGGCAGCGTCCTCGCAGCCAAGTGTCTGTATGAAGCGCTCGTTCAGGGTTCAGACCCATCATATGACAAGCAGCTCGCCACCCTGATCGATAGGACGGGCACGGAGGTGGATGCTCAGCGTGCAATCCGAGTGGGGATTGCCGCCGATCTGGCCACGCCCATCGTGAGCCGAAATCTCGTGCTATTTGATGCCGCTGCTCCTGTCACCCGGAAGCGTTTCATCAACGAACTCGAGGCGCTGACGGACATGGTGATGGCTCGCCGCACCTTGGACATCACATACCAGGCTGCGGAGGCTGCTTCGCGAATGCTTTGGGATTCCGCTTCCGTCAACAAAAGGGGCTACGTTCGTGCTTCGGCCCGCCTTCTGCCCTATGTCATGGAGCAGCACGGGCCTTCTGCTTCCGCGCTGCTGGTGGCCGTCTTCCCACCTGTCTATCGGGAGCTTCAGCAAGAGAGCCTGCCGGAATTCCTGTCATTCGTTTTTATGTTTCTCGATTGGGATCGCTGCAAGATAGCTCGCAGGGGGCTGGCGCAGGCCGCCTTGCATTCCCGATGGCGGCCCCGAGATGTGGCGTTTGCCGCCGCAAGGGCGGGAGATGCGGAACGCATCCTCCGAACTATTGCCAAGAGGGATGGAGGCATGTCCTTCCTCACGTCGGTGAGCAACGACATCACGTCCATTCCCGAGCCGGCGAAAAAGCAGGTGTGGAGAGCGATCAAGCAAATCAGGTCCGACAGTAGCCTCCGTGGGAAACTTCCGTTCGACGTCTAGGTTGGTGCCCGGATCGAGCGGTGACACTTCCAGCGCTGAGATGGAGGCTTCGGCTTTCACGCCGTACTACGATTCGTCGATGTTTCGATGCGCCACCGTTTAGTAGCAGCCAGCTAGGCTTCATCGTACTCATCCGGCAGCGGCGGTCGCCTGCAATCCACATAACCGAGCGATAGCTCTTCGGATGATCTCTCGATAAGCTCAACAGCCGAGAATGGAGCAAATAGCTGACCGGCCGGTTTGCGCAACCTGAACGGCGGATTGCGGCATGACCGGACATTCATATCGCTGCGCAGAAAGGGCGAGATTTGGTCGACTCCCGCCGGATTGGCAGGAGACAGACTTCACCCGAGAAACGAGTATTTTGTGACGAGAAGCGAACGAAGGCCATCGGCAGCTCGCTGCTAGCTTATCGATTCCGGCATGGCAGATCCCCTGTTCAGTGCCGGGCGCAATTCCAGCGACAGCATAAAAGCGCGCTGCAATTTTGATATCTTCCTCAGATTGGCAAGCATGGTCAAATCTGTAGACTAACCCCAAAGCTCATCTCTGGAGATTCCGAATGCCCCGCGTAGCGCTTTATGCCCGCTATTCCGACGATAAGCAGAGCCCTGCATCGATCAACGATCAGTTTTTGATATGCCGTGAGCAGGCGGCGCGCGAAGGCTGGCGGATTGTCGCCAATTATAAAGATGCCGCGATCTCCGGCGCAAGCGTCATACTCCGTCCAGGCATCCAGTCACTTTTGCACGATGCGCAGATGGGGCGCTTCGACATTCTGCTGGCCGAGGCGTTGGATCGGGTGTCACGCGACCAGGCCGACGTCGCCACGCTCTACAAGAATCTCCAGTTCGCCGGCGTGAAGATCGTCACCCTGGCCGAGGGCGAAGTTTCCGAATTGCACGTCGGCCTCAAGGGCACGATGAACGCGCTGTTCCTCAAGGATCTTGCGAAGAAGACCCATCGCGGTCTGCGCGGCCGCGTCGAGAAGGGCAAATCCGGGGGCGGGCTTTGCTTTGGCTATGACGTCGTGCGGCGCTTCTCCAGCGAAGGCGAACCGGTCCACGGCGAGCGGAGTATCAATGCCGCCGAAGCTGAAGTCATTCGCCAGGTTTTCCGACAGTTCGCCAACGGGCTCAGCCCCCACGCAATCGCCTGCCGTCTGAATGACTCCCGGATTTCAGCCCCAACGGGCAAGCTGTGGACATCGACCACGATCCGCGGCCACGTCAAGCGCGGCACGGGCCTCCTCAACAATGAGCTTTATATCGGCAAACTCGTCTGGAACCGGCTGCGCTATTTGAAGAACCCGCAAACTGGCAAGCGCGTCTCTCGTATCAATCCCAAATCCGAATGGATTGTGACCGAGGTTCCTGACCTGCGGATCGTGGATGAAGAACTCTGGCAGGCTGTGAAGGCAAGGCAGGAGAATATCGCGATCCAATATGCCGATGTCATCGAGGCAACCCGCTCCGCACATACAGCTCTTAATCGCACGCATCGCCCCAAAAGTCTCCTTTCCGGCCTGGTCTACTGCGGCTGCTGCGGCGGTCCTTATTCCCTTCGCGGGCAGGGGCGGTTTGCCTGTTCGAACCATGTTGATACGAAAAGCTGCTCGAACGGGCATAGCATCACGCGCGACAAGCTGGAAGCGCGCGTCCTTGATGGCCTGCGCGATCGCATGATGACCCCCGATATCGCAGCAGAGGCCATTCGGACCTTTGTCGAGGAGAGCAACCGCATCAACCATCAGCGCCGTGCGTCAGAAAGTGCTGATCGAACCGACCTGCAGAAAGTCCTCAAATCGATCAAGGGGGTCGTCAAGCTGGCGGAAGAAGGCAAAGGCACACGCACGCTTGTCGATCATCTGCTGGAGCTGGAAGCGCAGGAGGATGCGATCCGCGCCCGGCTCGCTGCGGCCCCGGCTGACGTGCCGGACATCCACCCCAACATCTCTGAGATTTATCGGCGCAAAGTCGAGCGACTGACTCACGCACTATCGCAGCCGGAAGAGCGCCAGGAAGCCGCCGATGCGTTGCGGGCGCTGATCGAGCGGATCGAGCTTACGCCCGGCGCGAAGCGCGGTGAGGTCAACGCCATGCTCTACGGCGAGTTTGGCAGGATCCTGGAGTGGATCGAACAGCGTCGATTGGCCGAGAACGCACAAAGCCCCGGCGCTTTGGCGTCGGGGCTTTGTGGAATGTCGGTATCGGTGGTTGCGGGAGTAGGATTTGAACCTACGACCTTCAGGTTATGAGCCTGACGAGCTACCGGGCTGCTCCATCCCGCGTCACCAATGGGAAAAGGGCGGGTCTTTCGACGCCGCCCTTTTACAAGACTTATGAATGGGTTTTTGTATCC